>NZ_JBHTZA010000019.1:17609-56829 GCF_042790555.1 Arthrobacter sp. NPDC056727
GCACTTGTGTGCCGCCGTCGGCCTCTGTTTTGCCTATCTACAGAGAACCCGTGTCTACAGAGAACCCGTGGTGAAGGTCCAGCTGGCGGACTTCAGCGGGTTGCCCGCCAGGTCACGGACCGCCGTCGCGCCACCGGTCACGCTGACCGTGTAGCTGGTCCGCGCGGCCAGGTTTGCCGAGGGGTTCAGCACCCACTGGTTGGTGGTGCCGTTGCGGGAGACAGTGGCGGTCACCTTGGCGCCGGTGGCGGCGTTCTTCAGCGTGACGGTGCCCGTCCCCGCTCCCTGGATGGCCTCGCTGAAGGTCACCGCGATGTTGTTGGCGCGCCGCACCATAGTGGCGCCGGGGCGCGGGGTCATGGCCGTGATGACAGGGGCAGGGCCGGTGGTGAACGTCCAGCTGGTGGTGGCCAGCGGAGTGCCTGCCGCATCGCGGATGTCGGCCGGTCCGCCGGTCAAGGTTGCCGTGTACTTGGCGTCATTGGCGAGGTTGGCCGCCGGGTTCAGCGTGGCGGTCCGGGTGGTGGCGTTGTAGGTGACGGCCGCCGGAACGACGGTGCCGCCCGGGCCGCGCAGCACGAAGGTGGTCCCGCTGATGCCCTGCACCCCCAGGCCTGCAGTCGCGGTGCTGAAGGTGGCCGTGACGTTGCTTCCGGCGGCGACCGCAGTGCCCTTCGCGCCGGGCGTGCGTGCGGTGACCGTGGGGGCCGCGGCGGTGGTGAAGGACCAGCTCCCGGTCCCGAAGGACGCCCCGGCGGCGTCGCGGATGGCCGAGGATCCGCCGGTGAGCGTGGCGGTGTACTTCTGGGAGGCGGCCAGGAGGCCCTCGGGGTTCAGCGTTGCCGTGTGCGTGGCGGCGTCGTAGCTGACGGCCGCCGGCACCGTCGTTCCTGCGGCGTTCCGAAGGACAAAGGTGGAGTTGTCCACACCCTGGACCGCGGTGCTGAAGGTGGCGGTGACGTTGGCTGCCACGGCCGCTCCGGAGGAATTGGCCACCGGGCTGAGAGCCTTCACGGCCGGCGCGGTAAGCGCCGCGGCGGCGGGATCGGCGTACAGCAGGCGGTTCGGTGTTCCCTCGGTGGCCGCGGAAACCTTGCCGGTGCTGGCCGCGGCAAGCAGCTTCGATGCCACCTCGGCAGGCAGCAGTCCCGGCGACCGGGACAGCATCACGGCTGCCGCACCCGCCACGTGCGGAGAGGCCATCGAGGTGCCGCTCATCAGGGCAGTCGCGGTGGTGGAGGCAGGGGACGCGGACTTGATGCCGACACCCGGGGCGTACAGGTCGACGCAGCTTCCGTAGTTGGAGAACGAGGCCTGCTTGTCCGCGGAGTCGCTCGCGGCGACGGTCAGTGCACCGGCAACGCGGGCCGGGGAGCTGTTGCAGGCATCGGCGGCCGAGTTTCCGGCGGCAACCACTGCGGTGACGCCGTCGTTGATGATGCCCTGCACCGCGGCGTCCACCATGGCGCTGGCGGTGCTGCCGAGGCTCAGGTTGGCCACGGCAGGGGTACCGGCCTGATGGTTGGCCGCAACCCACTCCAGCCCGGCAATCACGTCCGAGTTGAAGCCCGAGCCGCTGCAGTCCAGCACCCGGACGGGGATCACCGTGGCCGCCTTGGCCACGCCGTAGGTCTTTCCTGCGATGGTGCCGGCAACATGCGTGCCGTGGCCGTTGCAGTCGCCGGTGCCCAGTCCGTCGGAAACCGCCGTCCAGCCGGAGGCGACGCGGCCGCCAAACTCCGCGTGCGCAGACAGCACGCCGGAGTCAATGACGTAGGCGCTCACGCCGACGCCGGAGGACGCCGCGGTGTAGGTCCCGGACAGCGGCAGTGCACGCTGGTCAATGCGGTCCAGTCCCCACGTTGCGGACTGCTGGGTATCGGCGGCCGTCACCCGGGCATCGGGTTCGACGGCGGCCACGCCCGCCGAGCCCTTCAGTTCCGCCGCCTGCCCGGGCGTTGCCGTCACGACGGCGCCACGGATGGCCTTGGCGAAGGTGCGCCCGACGGCAATATTCTTCGAGCGCAGGTTCCGCACGGCCGAGGAAACGTCGGTCCCGGCCGAGTAGCGCACGATGTAGCGGGCAGGAGCTGCCGCCCGGGTTTCCGTGGCGGCAGCCGTTGCGTTGCCGGCGGTGACGGTGGCGGCCGTGCCCGGGGAGACTCCCGCGAAGGTTGCGGCGAAGCCCGTCAGCAGCAGCGATGCCAGGGCAGGGCGGAGAACAGTCGAAGCGCGAATTTTGGGGTTCCTTCGGAAGCTGAGGGCCGGCGGGAAATGCGGGTGGAAGGCTTGTATCCAGTGTATTTTTCCTACCCAGCACCAGGCCGTTTTTGCCCTGAAGCTTCGGGGAAGCTTCAGCTCCTGCGGTAAAACCGGCGTAATCCTGCGCTTCCGTGCCTCCGAGGCCGGCCGGGACCGCCTAGATCCAATTGTTGCGCTTGAAGGCGGCGTACAGGATCAGCCCCATGCCGATCATCAGCCCGATCGCCATCGGGTAGCCGAAGATCCAGTCAAGCTCGGGCATGGTGTGGAAATTCATTCCATAGATGGTGCCGATGAGTGTGGGCGCGAAAAGGATGGCCGCCCAGGAGGAGATCCTCTTGACCTGCTCGCTCTGCGCGAAGCTGGACTCGGTGAGCCGGCGCATCTCGTCGTTCTGGCGCTGGGCAACGAGGGCTGCGTTGACCGCGAGCGCGTTCTGCAGCAGGGCCCGGAAGGAGGCGACCCGGTCGTTGAGCCGCAGGACGTGGTCCAGCACATCGCGGAGGTGGTCCTGGAGTTCGGGGCCGGGGTGGTGCTCCGGCGTTCCGCTGATCAGGGCCTGCAGGATTCCCGCCAGCGGCCCGGTGGCCCGCTGCACGGTGATGACCTGGCGGGACAGTTCGTAGATGCGCCGGGACACCTCCGGGTCCGCGCCGAAGAGTTCGTCCTCGATCTCGTCGATGTCGTTTTCCAGGCCGGCAGCCACGGGCTCGTACTCGTCCACCACCTGGTCCAGGATGGCGTACAGCACGGCGTCGGGGCCCAGGGCCAGGAACTCCGGCTGGGATTCCATGCGCCGGCGCACCCGCGCCAGGTCCGGCGACTCCGCGCGGCGGACGGTGACCACGAAGTCCGGCCCGGCAAAGACGTGGATCTCGCCGAACTCGACCTTTTCGACGTCGTCGAGATACCGTGCCGGGCGCAGGACCAGGAAGAGCGTTTCACCGTAATGCTCAAGCTTGGCGCGCTGGTGTCCGGTGAGTGCGTCCTCGACTGCCAGGGGGCTGAGGTCGAACTCATCCGCCACAGAGCGCAGCTCGTGGAGGTCGGGGCGGTAGAGCCCGATCCAGGCCATGCCCTCACGCTGCCGCAGCAGGAAGTAGGTCTCCTCCAGCCCTTCCGGATCCGCCGTCCGGCGCCCGGCCACGTACACGGCGTTGTCGATGATGGCCATGGCAGCGACGTTATCCCCTCCGCGACTGCATGCCAATAAGACACGGGACGGATGGAGTCCCGTGAACCTGTGAACCGGGGCTCAGATCCTGGCGTGCAGCCCGCGGCTGACCGGGCGCCCGAACGACGCCGCGCCCAGGAATTCCACGGCTACGAACGGCTCGGAACCCACCACCCATTCATCATGCCCCGGCGGAATCGCGTAGGTGTCGTTGGCCCGGATCGAGGAGCGTGCACCCTCCGGCGTTTCCACCTCCATGACGCCGGAGAGGCAGAAGCCGAGGTGGCTGTGCTGGCAGAAGGGTGTCTGTTCCGTGGGCTTGGTGCATTCGGACCAGCGCCAGCCGGGGGCGAGGATCAGCCGGGCAACGGAGTAGTCGTTGACGTTGACCACGTCCACCTCGGCTTTGTCCGGGCACCTCTTCTTGTCCGGTTCGTCGAAGGATTTGACGGCAAGGGCAGTAATGAAATTGGCGGTCATGGACGGTACCTGCAGATTTGGTTGAGACCTGAAATTTGAAGGCTGCTTCGGGGAAACCCCCACGCTGGCGACGTGCGGACTGCCCCGGGGCGTGACCGGACAACAGCCGCACTTGTTGGTGCGGCATACCCCCTCGCCGCACGCGCACGCAACAGATCCAATGTTGACGTAGTTCAACGTTAGACCTCTGCAGACCGAAGTCAATGGAAATCCGCAGCGGGCAACGGGCTGCGGCTACCGGCGGTAGAGCTTCACAAAATTCCGCAGGATCTTCATCGGTTCGGTGGCGGTGAACGTGCGGGCGGCCGCCATTAGTTCGTCAGCCGATTCCGGCGGGAAGTACCCGGCGTGCCGGTAGATGTCGATCCTGGTTACCAGGCCCTCGGCGTCGAGTTCCGGATGGAACTGGGTGGCATACAGGTTCTGCTTGATCCGGAACATGTGGACCGGGCACGCAGCGGAGCTCGCCAGCAGCACCGCGTTCGGTGGCAGCACCGTGCACCCTTCCTTGTGGCCCGTAAATGCGGTGAACTGCGCGGGAAGGCCGGCCAGCAGCGGATCCTGCAGGCCCTCGGGGCTGAGGCTGATGGTCACGCCGCCCAGCTGCTCGCCGTACGTCCGGTCGATCACGGCGCCCTGGTGCAGGCCAAGGGTCCCCACCCCGTAGCAGGCGCCCAGGAAGGGGAAGTCCTCCGCCACGATCCGGTCCAGCAGCCCGGACAGCTCACGCTCCACCCGGTGCTGGGCTTGGCTCTTCTTTTCGGGCGGGTCGCTGGAGGTGAACGGGCTGCCGCCCACGATGACGCCGGAATAGTCGTCCAGCTCCAGCTCGGGCAGCGGTCCGCGCTCCATCCGGACCCGCTTCAGCTGGTGCGGCTCCAGCCCGCCGAACCGCAGGTAAGCCTCGTATTCGTCCTCCGCGGCGACGTCCTCGGCCCGGGAGGCGAGCAGCAGAAACGGCTTCACGGGCTTACTTCAGCAGGGCGACGTCGGATACGAGGGTGATGTGATCGAGCATCGCGGCCGCTGCGGCCTCCGGGTCCTGGACCCGGATGGCGTCCGCGATCTTGCGGTGGGATGCCAGGGACTGCTCAGGCCGTCCGGGCTGCCCCAGCGATTCAAGCCGCGTTTCCAGGATCATCTCCGCGATGAAGGACATGAGCTGGGCCAGCACGCCCGAGTGCGCCGCGGCGGTGATGGCCTGGTGAAACAGTTCGTCGCCGTGTGCCCCCTTCGCGCCCGAGGCCACCTCTTCCGCCATGACGTCGAGTGCCTTGTCGATCGCTTTCATGTCCGCATCGGTGCGCCTCCCTGCTGCAAGCTCGGCCAGCTTCACCTCGAGCGTGCTGCGGGCCTCCACGATCTCGGGGAGACGGTTCCGGTGCTCACGCAGCCCCTTGAGTACGGAGGGAACGTTGGGCCGGTAGACGAGTACCGCGCCGGTGCCGTGCTGGACGTCAATGACGCCGAGGACCTCGAGGGCCACCAGCGCCTGGGCAAGCGTGGCCCGCGAGACGCCCAGCCGTTCGGCAAGGTCCCGCTCGGCGGGGAGGGTGTCGCCGGGCCCCAGCTGCGCGGACTCGATGAAGTCCATCAGCTGCTCTACGAGCTGTTCGTAGAGGCGCGGGCGGGCGACGCGGGAAATCTGTTGGGTTGCAGTCTTCCTGGGCATTCGCATCCTTCCGGCGTTCTGGCTCCAGCTTAGCGGAGGAGTATTGACAAAGTCACCTAGTGTCTAGGAGGCTAGGCCAGTGAGCCTGTAACCCCCATCACATCAACTCTCATCCCCGGAGGCACAACGATGTCCGCTCCCGTCCTGTCCATCATCATCCTGGCGGTGATGTTCCTGCTGGCCACGGTCCTGCCCCTCAACATGGGCGCCCTCGCCTTCGTCGGCGCCTTCCTGCTTGGCTCGGTGGTCCTCGGAATGTCCACCAGCGACATTCTTGCCAACTTTCCCGGCGGTCTGTTCCTGACGATCGTCGGTGTCACTTACCTGTTCGCGATCGCCCAGAACAACGGAACCATCGACCTCCTGGTCCGCGGCGCGGTCCGGATGGTGGGCAGCAAGGTGGCGCTCATCCCCTGGGTCATGTTCGCCATCACGGCGGTCATCACCGCCGTCGGAGCCCTGTCTCCGGCCGCCGTCGCGATCATCGCCCCGATCGCCCTCAGCTTCGCCGCGAAGCACAAGATCAACCCCCTGATGATGGGCATGATGGTGATCCACGGGGCGCAGGCCGGCGGCTTCTCCCCGATCGCCGTCTACGGCGTCACGGTCAACGGCATCATCGCCAAGACGGATCTCGAAGCCAGCCCCATGGCGATCTTCCTCGCCAGCTTTGTGTTCAACCTCGCCATCGCTGTGGTGCTCTTCATCGTCCTGGGCGGCAGCAAACTGCTCTCCACCAAGACCGGCCGGCTCGTGGAGCAGGCCGCCGAGTCCAGGATGGCCGTCAGCGTCGGCGCCCGGGCCGCCGGAGTCACCCTGCAGGGTTCCGGCTCCGATATCTCCCCCTCCGGCGTCGCCAGCAAGGGAACCTCCGGCTCCTCAGCCGCTGACGCGGCCGGCGCCGGCGCCCGCGCCACCGTTCCGCAGCTGGTCACCATCGCCGGCCTGATCGCCCTCGCCGTCATCTCTCTCGGCTTCAAGGTGGACGTCGGGTTCGTCTCCATCACCATCGCCATGGTCCTGGCCCTCGTCTCCCCTGCCGCGCAGAAGGGCGCCATCAACAAGATCAGCTGGTCCACCGTCCTGCTCATCTGCGGCATGCTCACCTTCGTGGGTGTCCTCGAGGAAGCCGGCACCATCAAGTTCGTGTCCGACGGCGTCGCCCACCTCGGGATGCCGCTGCTGGCGGCCCTGGTGATCTGCTACATCGGCGCCGTGGTCTCGGCTTTCGCCTCCTCCACCGCCATCCTGGCCGCCCTCATCCCGCTGGCCGTCCCGTTCCTGTCCACCGGTGAAATCGGTGCCGTTGGCGTCATCGCCGCCCTGGCCGTCGCAGCCACGATCGTGGATGTCTCCCCGTTCTCCACCAACGGTGCCCTGGTCCTGGCCAACGCCCCGGAGGACGTGGACAAGGACAGGTTCTACAAGCAGATCCTGGCCTATAGCGGCATCGTCGTCATCGCCGGCCCCGCCATCGCCTGGCTGGTCATGGTCCTCCCCGGCTGGATGTAGCCGGCCGGATGTAGGCGTCCCGGAACAGCACCAGCAGCCCCTCCCAGCAAGAGAAGGAACACCCAGCATGAGCCATGAATCCACGTCCCGGCCCGAAGGCCCCCTCGCCGGCTACCTTGTGGTGGACCTGAGCCGCGCCCTGGCCGGACCGCACGCCGGCATGATGCTCGCGGACCTCGGGGCACGGGTCATCAAGGTTGAGAACCCCGGCACCGGCGACGATACCCGCGGCTGGGGACCGCCCTTCGTCGGCCCCGAGGACGATCCCCAGGCAACCTACTTCCTCTCCTGCAACCGCAACAAGGAATCCATAGCCCTGGACCTGAAGAGCGACGACGGGCGGACGGTTCTGCGGGAACTGCTGGAACGGGCCGACGTCGTGATTGAAAACTTCAGGCCCGGCGTGCTGGACCGGCTCGGCTTCTCGGCCGCGCAGATGCACGCGCTGAACCCTTCGCTGGTGGTCCTGTCCATCACCGGTTTCGGCCACGACGGTCCGGAGTCGCGCCGCAGCGGCTACGACCAGATCCTGCAGGGTGAGGCCGGGCTGATGTCCCTGACCGGCTCCGGCCCGGATGATCCGCAGCGGGTGGGCGTGCCCATCGCGGACCTGCTCTCGGGCATGTACGGCGCGTTCGGCACGCTGGCGGCGCTGCTCCAGCGCGAGCGGACGGGGCAGGGCCAGATTGTGCGGACCTCGCTGCTCGCCGCGCTGATCGGCGTGCATGCCTTCCAGGGAACCCGTGCCACCATTGCCGGCGAGGTGCCGAAGGCCCAGGGCAACCACCACCCGTCCATCGCGCCCTACGGCCTGTTCCGCTGCCGGCAGGGCCGCGTGCAGATCAGCGTGGGCAGCGAGAAGCTGTGGCGCACGTTCGCTGCGGCGTTCGGCATCGACGCGGACCGTCCGGAGTTCGCGTCCAACGCAGAGCGCGTCCGCAACCGGGAGAAGGTCATTGAGGAGGTGGAGCGCGTCTTCGCCGGCTACGAGGCGGAACCGCTGCTCGCCATGCTGAACGAGGCCGGGATCCCGGCGGGCAAGGTCCGCACCCTGGACGAGGTTTACGCGTGGGAACAGGTCCATTCGCAGGGCCTGGTGATCGACGTCGAGCACAAGATCCTCGGCAACGTCACCCTCCCGGGGCCGCCGCTGCGCTTCTTCAGCGCCTCGGACACCGCGGAAACCACGCTCAAGTCCCACACGGCGCCGCCGCTGCTGGACCAGGACGGCGGGCTGATACGGCAGTGGCTCGGGCTTGTCCCGGCCGACGCCGCCGCTGCGAGCGTCAGCCCCTTCGGCTCCGCCGGGGAAGGCCGCTGAGCATGCCTGAAACACAGACGGCCCGGCACCTGGACGCCACCGAACTCATCACGGCCGTGCTCGACCCCGGTTCCTACCGCACGTGGGACTCGCCCGTGGTGGACCCGGACCCCAGCCCCGAATACCGGCAGGAACTGGCGGCAGCCCGGGAAAAGACCTGTGTGGACGAATCCGTCCTCACAGGTGAGGGCCTCATCCGCGGCCGCCGGGTGGCCGTCATTGTCAGCGAATTCCGGTTCCTGGCGGGCTCCATCGGCCTCGCCGCAGCGGAACGGATCGTGAACGCCGTCGAACGTGCCACCCGGGAGGGGCTTCCGCTCCTTGCGGGGCCGGCGTCGGGCGGCACCCGCATGCAAGAGGGCACCATCGCGTTCCTGTCCATGGTGAAGATCAGCGCGGCGGTCCGGGCGCACCGGCAGGCGGGCCTGCCCTACCTCGTGTATCTCCGGCACCCCACCACCGGCGGCGTCATGGCTTCCTGGGGCTCGCTCGGGCACATCACCGTGGCCGAGCCGGGCGCCCTCCTCGGCTTCCTGGGGCCGCGGGTCTACGAGGCTCTGTACGGCGCGCCGTTCCCGGAGAACGTCCAGGTGGCCGAGAACCTCTTCGACAAGGGGTTGATAGACGCGGTGGTCCCGCCGTGGCAGCTATCCGACGTCGTGGACCGCGCCCTGGGCATCCTGGTGGCCGGCCCGCCCGCGCAGGTCCGCCCGCCGCGGACGCTGTCCGTGAAACCGTCCGACGCCGGCGCCTGGGAATCGATCGGAATCTCCCGGAACCCGCGGCGCCCGGATCTGCGGCAGCTGCTGGCGTACGGGGCCCGCGATGTGCTGCCGCTCAACGGCACCGGCCAGGGCGAAAAAGACCCCGGCCTGCTGCTGGCGCTGGCCCGCTTCGGGCAGAAGTCCTGCGTGGTGATCGGCCACACCCGGCCGCGCCCCTCGCAGCAGACCGCCATGGGCCCCGCGTCGCTGCGCGAAGCCCGGCGCGGCATGCGGCTGGCCGAGGAACTGGGTCTGCCCCTGGTGACGGTGATCGACACCGGCGGCGCGGCACTTTCCAAGGAAGCGGAGGAAGGCGGGCTGGCCGGCGAAATCGCGCGGTCCCTGCACGACCTCATCGGCCTCAACTCCCCCACGGTGTCCGTGCTCATGGGCCAGGGCACCGGAGGCGGCGCGCTGGCGCTGTTCCCGGCCGACCGAACGATCGCCGCACAGCATGCCTGGCTGTCCCCGCTGCCGCCCGAAGGCGCGAGTGCCATTGTGCACCGCAGCACGGAGTTCGCCCCGGCCATGTCCGAGGCGCAGGGCGTCAATGTCGCCTCGCTCTACGCCCACGGCATGGTGGAGCACATCGTGGACGAACGCGGCGACGCCGCCCTCGAGGGCAGGGCTTTCTGCCAGCGACTGGGCCAGGCGATCGAGTACGAGCTGGCCGCGCTCTCGGCCGCGGGGGTGGCGGAGCTCCTTCCGCAGCGGCTCGAGAAGTACCGCAACCTCGGCGGTCTGGTCCCGCTCCCCCTCTAGCCACCCCCGCGAGGAGTTTTTGTACAGATAATGGCTTCAAAAGGCCTCCGAGCGGCCATTATCTGTACAAAAACTCGGGCTAGCGGGAGAGCTTTTGCGTGTCGGGTTCCCGGTCGCCGATGTGGCCCGGTGCGTTGGCCGCCAGGACCCGCTCGACGAAGGCTCCGTACTCCTCCATGTAGTGGCGCAGGAAGGCCTCCGTGGACTCGTCCTTGACCTCGCCGTCGCCGCCGAACACATCCGGATTGAACTTCACGTAGGCCTCCGGGGCGTTGAGCTGCGGAGCGTCAAGGAAGCTCAGCACGGCGCGCATGGAGGACTGCATCACCGCCGTGCCGATGCTGCCCGGCGAGGCGCCGATGATGCCGGTGGGCTTGCGGGCGAACGAGTTGGTGCCCCAAGGGCGGGAGCCCCAGTCGATGGCGTTCTTCAGGGCGCCGGGAATGGACCGGTTGTATTCCGGGGAGACGAAAAGGATGCCGTCGGAACCTTCAATGGCATCCTTCAGGGCTCGGCCTGCGGGCGGGAAGTCGGCGTCGTAGTCGTAACTGTAGAGCGGCAGGTCCTTGATGGGGATCTCAGTGAATTCCAGGTCCTCCGGGGCCAGCCTGATGAGTGCTTGGGATAGCGTGCGGTTGATGGAACCGCTGGCCAGGCTTCCGACGAAATAGCCGATCTTGTACGTTGCCATGATGATGTTCCTTCCCAGCAGCCGGTGCGGACCGGCCGGGTCGACGGTGCAGAGGGCAGTGCCGTGGCCGGTGGCCACGGGGGCATTTCGGGTGCAACCCCAACAGTTCAGCACAGAACAAAATCCACGGCCAGAGCGCACGGCCGGTTCTTGACAGCCCGGCCGATGCGGTAGCTAGATGAACGTAAGCGATGGCCACCAGCACACAACCGCAACAGAGGGACGGCAGTCATGAGCGAAAATCCGGAGATGCTGCAGCGCATCCACAGCGAAGCCCCCGCCGAAGGGGATGACACGGCCGACCCCACCGACATCCGCATGCATTCGCAGGATCCGGCCGAAGGTGCCGACGACGTCGGCGGAACCACGTCCTGACCTGCGTCTTCATACTGCCCGACGGCGCCGCCCGCCTTTGGCCGGGCCGGGACACTTGGGCGGGCCGGGACAGCTGAGAGGATAGCCCCGTGGAAGTTGCCCTGGGGTTGCTGGCGCTCGCGGCCGTGGTCTGCGCAGTCAGCGCGCTGGGCCGCAAGCTTGACGTGTCGGTCCCCCTGCTCCTGGTACTCGCCGGCGTCGCCGGATCCGTCCTCCCGTTCGTGCCCCGCGTCGATCTCAACCCTGAACTGGTGCTCGTGGGGCTGCTGCCGCCGCTCCTGTACGCCGCTGCCCTGCAGACGTCGCTGTACGACTTCCACTCCAACAAGCGGGCCATCGGGCTGCTCTCGGTGGGCTACGTCATCTTCGGCACCATCGTTGTGGGCCTGGTGGTCTGGTGGCTGTTCCCGGAGATACCGCTTGCCGCAGCCATAGCCCTTGCGGCCGTGGTGGCACCGCCGGATGCGGTGGCCGCGACGGCGATTGCACGGAAGGTGGGAATGCCGCGCCGGATCGTCAGCATCCTGGAAGGAGAGTCGCTGGTCAACGACGCAACCGCCCTGGTGTGCCTGCGCGCAGCCGTCGCCGCCCTCGCAGGAACCGTGTCCGTGCTGGAGATCGGGGCCGACTTCCTGCTGGCCGCCGGCGGCGGGCTGGTGGTGGGACTCGCCGCGGCCTACGTCCTCACGCAGCTGCGCCTGCGGATCCGCAACGTGGCCATCAACACCTCCACGTCGCTGATGGCACCCTTCGTGGCCTACCTACCGGCGGAGGCGATCCACGCGTCCGGCGTCCTGGCCGTGGTGGTCGCGGGCCTGATCATGGGCACCAAGGCGCCCTCCATGCCCGGCGGGGCCGCCCGGCAGAGCCAGCGGAGCAACTGGGAGACGGTGCAGTTCTTGCTGGAAAACTCGGTGTTCCTCCTCATCGGCCTGCAGGCACGGACCGTCATCGAGGGCGTCCAGGACGACTCCCTGGGCGCGGCCAGGATCTGGGCCGGCTGCGCGGTGATCCTGCTGGCCGTGCTCCTGCTGCGGCCGGTCTGGGTCTTTCCGGCGACCTACCTGCCCAGGCTGATCCCGGCCGTGGCCCGGAAGGACCCCGCACCGCCCTGGCAATATCCCGCCATCATCTCGTGGGCCGGCATGCGCGGGGTGGTCACGCTCGCGGCGGCCCTCACCCTGCCCAAGGACCTGGAGCACCGCACGGTGCTGATCCTGGTGGCGATGGTGGTGGTGGCCGGCACGCTGGCGCTGCAGGGGTTCACGCTCCCCGCCCTGGTGCGGCTGCTCCGGGTGCAGGGTCCGGATCCCGGCGAGGACGCACTGGCCCAGGCAGACCTGACGCAGCAGTCAACGGCGGCTGGCGTGCAGCGGCTGCATGAGCTGCAGTCAGATGATGACCCTCCGGAGGTGATGGCCATGCTCAAGCGAAGGACGCAGGAACGCGGGCTGGCCGCGTGGGAACGTCTTGGAAGGCCGACGGCGGAAGCCGCCACCCCCAGCCAGCGTTACGCGCAGCTGCGGCTGGCCATGCTTGAGGCGGAGCGGGCGAAGGTCCTCGAACTCAGGAGCGGCGGGAACTACCCCCACGAGGTACTCAGCAATGTCCTGGAGCGGCTCGACGTCGAGGAGTCGATGCTTGACGCCGTCATCGAGGAGGCCGATGTTTCCGGCTCCCGCGCTGTTGCCAGGCCGGGAGGCGACTGCGAGCACCTGGAGGCAGCGCGCGAACCGGACGTTCCCGGCGACGCACGCTGTGACGCCTGCGTCCGTGAGGGGACCACCACCGTCCACCTGCGCATGTGCCTGGAATGCGGCAACGTGGCATGCTGTGATTCCTCGCCCGCCACGCACGCGTCCCGGCATTTCCAGGCGACCGGTCACCCCGTCATGCGCAGCATCGAACCGGGTGAGGACTGGCGGTGGTGCTACGTGGACGATCTGCTCGGATAGCCCCGGGGTGGAACGGTTAGCCGGCGACTGAAGGCACTCCCCAGCCCGACGCCACGGCCCTAAAATTGTCCCATCCGGCATCTTGGAAAGGGTGTGAGACCGATGGCAGAGCATTACGCTTCCGGGGTCTGGCAGGTCAAGGAAGGCAAGGACGAGGAATTCGTCAAACGGTGGACGGAGTTCCTTCAGTGGTCCAGGGAAAACTTCCCGGCCATGGTTGAAGCAAACCTGCTCCGCGACCGCAACACGGCCGGCCACTACGTGTCATTTTCCGAATGGACAGATGCGGCGTCCCGTGACGCCTGGAAAAAGGCGCCGGAGTTCAAGACGCGCATCACGGCCTGCGTCGAACTGTGCGACAACATGCAGGGGGCCGATTACGACCTGGCGGTCACTGTCTAGCTGATCTTTACGGCGTTGGCCTCCACCACCGGGGCAGCCTGCCCGGCCGCCCCGGCGATGTCGGACGCCGCAGTTATCACCCAGCGTTCCCCGTCCTGTTCATAGCTGACCACCGTTGGAGCAGCGGCACTACTTGCCGCGTCCACGGCCAGCAGCAGTCCCGCCTGCATTTGCCCGGCATGCCTGAACCGGGCGTTCGCGCTGCCCTCGAGGTCGCTGTTGTCGATGAGGATGTAGGCCTTGCCTTCGGCCACCGCCTTGATTGAATACCCGCGCTCCTCATGGACCGATCCGCGGGATGAGGCGATTTCCGTGACCCTGTCGGCCCGCACCAGGCCGTGGCTGATCGTGCGGATCCACACGTCACCCATGGTGACTCCTTTGCTGCCGTGCGGGCTGGAAATGCCTCTACTTGCAAACGGTAGTCCGTGACAGCCCGGTTGTAAGCCCCCCAAACGGAGCAACCGCCGTCGGACCCCAGCCCGGCAGCAGGTTTTCCCCAAGCTCCGGCAGGGTTTTCCCAAAGCTCCATAGGAAATAGTGGATCCGGCCAGGGATATCCTTGGCCGGTCTCAGGGTAATTGCCCAGCGCGCAGCGTTCGGGTGATGCCCGCGACCGCCGAATCTTAGGGGGAGAGATGTTTCAAACCTTTTGGCGGTTCCGCGGGGCGATAGCCCCGCATGCCTGGGCACTGGGGATAGGCGCCCTGCTGGTGGTGTTCGTCGCCGCCATGGAAGTGGCCCTGCCGTGGCCCATGAAAGTCATTGTGGACGACGTGCTGCAGCCGACGGGCAGCTCCCGGCTCCACGAGATGCCGGCTTTCCTCGGCCTGGCAGGCCTGAGCCAGCTCCAGCTGCTTCTGCTCGCCGCGTCTGCACTCCTCGCCATGACAGTGCTGAACGCCGGAGCGGATTATCTCGGCACCCGGCTCCTCAACGGCGTGGGTGAGCGGGCCATGGCCACGATCCGGACAGAGGTCTTCACCCATCTGCAGCGGCTGTCGCTGGCCTTCCACGACAAGCAGCGGCTGGGTGACCTGGTGACCCGCACCACCACCGACGTCGACTACGTCCGTGCGCTCATGGTGTCGATCCTCTCGGTGCTGCTGCCCAATATCTTCATTCTGGGATTCGTCATCACGATCTGCGTGCTGATCGACCCGACGTTCGCGCTGATTGGCCTGGCGGTGTCGCCGCTTCTGTTCATCACGGTGCTGTTCTACCGGCGCCGCATCAAGGGCGCGTCCAAGGAGGCCCGCAGCAGGGACAGCGACATCGCGGCGGCCATGTCGGAGACGTTCGCCTCCGTGCGCGTGATGCAGACCTACACGAGCGAGGCGCGCCACGAGGAGGACTTCCGCACCCGGAACAACGGACGGCGGGACGCCGGCCTGAGGGTCATCCGGCTGCAGTCCATGTTCTCGCCGCTGGTGGACATCATCGCCACCCTGGGCACGGTGCTGGTCATCTGGATCGGCGCGCAGCGCGTGCTGGACGGCACCCTGACCCTGGGCCTCCTGCTGGTCTTCCTCGCCTACCTCAAGGCTCTGTACTCCCCCATGAAGTCCCTGGCCAAGCTCACCACCGTCATCAGCCGTGGCCAGGCCAGCGCCGAGCGCATCCAGGAAATCCTGGACACCGCGCCGGCCATCTCGGACCTGCCCGGGGCACGGCCGGCGCCGCGGCTGGCCGGCGCGGTGGAACTGCGCTCGGTGAGCTTCGGCTACCAGGGGGACCGGCACGTCCTGCACGGGATTGACCTGAAGGTGGATCCGGGCACCGTCGTGGCGATCACCGGCCCGACAGGCGCCGGCAAGTCCTCCGTCGTCAGCCTGATACCGCGGCTGTACGATGCCGCAGAAGGGCAGGTTCTCCTTGACGGCACCGACGTGCTGGACCTGCAGGTGGCCACGGTCCGCAGGCAGGTATCCATGGTGCTGCAGGAATCGATCCTGTTCCGCGGGACCATCTACGACAACATCGCCTACGGCTCGGAGGGCGTCACCCGGGAGCAGGTCCTGGCTGCGGCCGAGGCAGCCTACGTGGACGAGTTCGTCTGCAACCTGCCCCTGGGTTACGACACCCCGGTGGCCGAGCGCGGCGTCACTCTCTCCGGCGGGCAGCGCCAGCGCATCGCCATCGCCCGCGCGCTGGTCCGGGACACCCCCATCGTCATCCTCGATGAACCAACTTCCGGCCTGGACGCGATCTCGGAGCAGTACGTCATGCGCGGCCTGGAACGGCTGATGGCTGGACGCACGGTGATCGTCATCGCGCACCGGCTCTCGACGCTCAAGCGGGCCGACAGGATCTATGTGCTGGACAAGGGGCGGATCGTGGAAAGCGGCAGGCACGGGGAACTCGCCGCGTCCGGAGGCCTCTACAGCCGGCTGGACAGGCTGCAGCATGCCAAGGACACCCCTGCGCTCAGCCTGGTTCCTGCCGACGCGCTGGTTCCTGCCGAGAGCAGCAGCCTTCAGACGGAGACGAGCGCATGAGCAGGACCAAGCCCCCGACATACGGCGCACTGCCCTGGCGGATCGGAAAGAAGGGCGCCCTTGAAGTGCTCCTGATCCACCGGCCGGCCCACGGCGACTGGTCCATCCCCAAGGGCAAGGCGGACCCGGGGGAAACAGGCCAGGAATGCGCCGAACGCGAGGTGCGGGAGGAAACCGGCCTGCAGTGCCATCTGGGCACGGAGCTGCCCAGCATCCGTTACGAGGACCGCAAGGGCAGAATCAAGACCATCCGTTACTGGTCTGCCACGACCGGATCAGGCCGTTTCACCCCCGGAGACGAGGTCGACGCCGTCAGGTGGCTTTCGCTGCCCGCAGCCTTGCGCACGGTGACCGAGCCGCGGGACAGGCCCGCGATCCTCGCCCTGGGCGCCCGGCTCCAGCTTGAGCTGGGTGTCCGCCCTGCTCCGCGGCGGGAGAAAATGCTGCTGCTGGTGCGCGGGGCCGAAATGGTGAAACAGGACGCGTGGGACCCGGCGGCAGGCAGCCGGCCGCTGGCGCCGGCCGGGGAGCAGGCCGCCAGATCGCTCGCCTCACTGGGAGCCATGTTTGACATCGGACGCATCCTCGCCGCACCCTCGCCCCGCTGCATCGAAACCGTCGCCGAACTGGCGCGGCGTGAATCCCTCGAGGTGGAGCGTTCAGAGCACCTGGCCGGCGGCAGCCTGGCGGGCACGCTGGACCTCGTGGCCAGGTCCCGCGGAACCGGGACCGTCCTGTGCACGCACGAGGACGTCATGGCAGATGTCCTGGCCCACCTCATCCACCACGACAGGACGGTCCTGACCAAGCGGTTCCGCGTCCGCAAAGGGTCAGCCTGGGTGATCACCGGCGACCGCACCCGCTACCGCTCCGCCTACTACCTGCCCCTGTCCCCGGCGGACCTCAGCACCGCGGTGGAGCCCAGCCAGGCAGACTTCAGCCCGGCGGGCCTCACCCCGGCAAACGTCGGCACCGGCGCGGACCTCCGCGCCGCCGTGTAGCCACGTGGAGCCCGTGTGGCGGCGGGCGTACGCTCAGACAGTGGACATTGTGGAGTTCCTGTCCGCGCGCATCGCCGAGGACGAGGCGGTGGCGCGCAAGCTGCTCAGCGACCGCACGACGTCGGAATCCGGCAAGTGGTACGAACGCCGCCTGCTGCTGGAATGCGAAGCCAAACGGCGGCTGATCGGCATCATGGAGGCAGCCAGGCAGAACGCCCTGGCCACGCTGGTGAGCGATCCCTTCGGGGAAGACACCGAGTGGATTCCGCAGGCGCTGGAATGGACCACCCTGTCCCTCAATGCGCTGGCAGTCCCCTACAGTGACCATCCGGACTTCAACCGGGACTGGCTCTGGTCCCCCTGACCGGGACGCGGTGCCGGCCCTTCAGGTGCTCCCCAGGATGCGGCGGGCGTCGGCCTGGGCGTCCAGCTCCTGCTGTGACACCACGGATCCGCTGATGTACCCCGCGCCGGACCTCATGGCCCGGAGTTCAGCCACCGTGTACGGGATCCGGCGCCGGTGCGCCATGGCGTGGCAGTTGGGGCACAGCGGAACGAGGTCCTCCACCGGGTCCAGCTCGTAGCCGGGCCCCAGCTGGGCTGCCGGCACCAGGTGATGGACGTGGATGAAGCCTTCCCCGTCCGGGCCGTAGGCCGCCTCGAAGGAAAACCCGCAGGCGGCACATGAGGTGCCGTGGTGCGCCAGGCAGACGCGCCGGGCGTACGGGTCCCGCTCGTGCCGGTTCACGCCCACCCGGATCAGGGCGTCCTGCGGCAGGGTGCCCGGTACAGGAAGGACCGGATCCATCTCATCGGCCGGCAGCCACTCGGCCCAAAGCTCCCGGATGGCGCGTGCCTGCTCCGCCGGGACGGGCAGGCAGCCGTCCGTGGCCTCCACAGCCGCCCAGTCCGCCAGCGGAGCCCGCGCTGCCAGAATGTCCATTGGGATCTGGTCGCCGAGCGGCAGCAGCATGTCAAAGTCGACGTCGACGCAGGCAGCCGCATACGGGGCGGATGCGATCACGCCATGGCCAATCAGCCCGCTGCCCGTCCTTCCATGCAGCACGAGCCAGGCGTCCGCCCCCGGCGCCGGCAGGGCGCCGTTTCCAACGGGCCACGCGCGCCGGTGCGCGCCGGCGGTGCCCAGTTCATCCACCACCCGCGAATAGCCCGGCCAGGTATCGCCTACGCCCGGGTTCCAGCCCAGCAGAACAGCCACCATTCCTTTATCGTGCCACCTGAGGGGCTTCAGGAGGAGCGCCTGCGCCGGCGCCGCCACCACGGCGGTTTGGCTTCCGCGACAGGTTGCGGTGCCGCCGCGGCCACCGCCGCCCGCCGCTCCCGCCACCGCTGCACCTCGACGTCGGCGTTCCGGGTGTTCGTGACCACCGGCGGGCCGCCCTGCAGCTGGCGGCGGGCGTCGATGATGCGGGCGTTGAAGTCCCCGACAATGTCGCGCACCTGCTTTTCCGTGAACTGGGCGTCCAGCCTGGCGTCCAATTCCGCGTCCTCGGTGCGCAGCAGGATCGCCTTTGGTCCCAGGCCGCTGAGGTGTTCGCGCTGGATCAGGCCCTTGACCCACCAGTCGGGGTCGTAGCCCTCCCCCAGGCCGGGAATCGGTTTGCCGGAGTACTTCAGGTTGTCGAACTTTCCCTGCGCCATAGCATCCCGGATCAGGTAATCGGCGCGGGCGGCGTCGCTGACCTTCCGGCGCTTGTCCCGCAGTTCGGCCTCCGCGGCGGACAGCTCCGCGTCCTCCTCCGCTGTCCCGCCGGAGGACCGGAGGGCCCGGAGTTCGGCCGCACGCTCCACCTTCCGCCTGAAGTCGCCGCCCGCTGAACCCGTCACCTTTTCACCGCCCTGCCGCCGGATGTGTCCCTTTCCAGTATTCCGGCGCATGGCGGACTCTTCAACGAGGGTGCGTTCCCACCGGACGGCGGCAGGGCAGGAACGGGACACAACGACGACGGCGGGACCTCCCGCCGTCGTCGGCTGGCGTTTGCACTGGAGCTTGCGTTCGCACTGGAGACCGGATCCGGCCTACATGGGGTCGGGCCAGTTGCCGATGTCGGCACGGACGGGCACGGGGGTGACGTCTTTGTCTTGCGGCCGCGTGCCGGCTTCGCCGGCCACCAGGGCCGGACCGGGAGGAGGGTCGGGCACCGCCTTCACAGGTGCCGTGTTCACAGCCGCCGTGATGACGGGAAGTTCAGACCTCGGAATCTTCATGGGGCCCTCGCAGGTGGGGCGGCAACTTTAGGCCGGGCGGGTACTCAACCATGATTGCCGGCCGTCAGACGAGGCTTTCGCAAACCCTGCGGCTGATGATCCGGCGATCATCGACGTGCCTAATCAGCCGGGGAGAACCGGCCGGTCCGGCAACAAACCGTGGCGGCCGTCCCAGCCCCGTGTGTGCCTGCATCTGGCGGTGCGGCACACTTTCCACCACCAATACTTCAACCCTAGGGGCTGCCGCGGGCGGTGGCATCCGTAGCAGGTACTCGAATTTGGCCGTCGGCCGCTACTTGGGCACTCGCGGCGGTCCGGCCGCGCCCTCTCGACAGACGACGGCCGCCGGGCATCCGTCGTCTGGCGTAATGTGCGAAATACCCGGCGCCCGCAGGCTGTTGCGCCGGACATGACAACAATCGGAATCATCGGTGCAGGACACATTGGCAGCCACGTGGCACGCAAGGCCGTGGAGCTCGGCTACGACGTAGTCATCAGCAACTCGCGGGGCCCGGAGACGCTGGCGGGGCTGGTTGCGGAGCTGGGACCGCGCGCAAGGGCGGCCACGGCCGCCGAAGCCGCAGCGGCGGGCGACTTCGCCGTCGTCACCGTTCCGCTCAGGAACTACCGGGACATCCCCGTGGAACCGCTGGCCGGAAAGATCGTGATCGATACGAACAACTACTACTGGGAACGCGACGGCCGCTTCCCGGAACTGGACAACGGGGAAGCCACCACCTCCGGCCTCCTGCAGGAGCACCTGCTGAAGTCCAAGGTGGCCAAGGGCTTCAACCACATCATGGCCAGCCAGATCACCTCGGACGGCACCCCGCCGGGCACGCAGAACCGCCGTGCGCTGGCCACGGCCAGCGACTACCCCGAGGCGAGTGAGCTGGTGGCGAAGCTCTACGACGAGTTCGGCTTCGATACTGTCAACATCGGCCCCCTCTCCGACAGCTGGCGCGTGGAGCGGGACCGGCCGGCATACGTCGTCCGGCAGAACGCCGCAGAACTGACCGAGAACCTGGCGAAGGCACCGCGGACCATCTGAGGCATATTCAGAGCCCGGCCGCGGCGGTGTCCACTCCCGGAAGAGCTTCAGCACTCATGCGAGGGCCTCCCTCAGCCAGCGGTCCAGCACGGGGGCCGGGGCCGCGCCCGCCTGGCGGGCCACGATCTTTCCGTCCACGATCACCATCAGCGTCGGAACGGCCTGGATGGCGAAGCGGGCGGAGAGGCCGGGCGCTTTGTCCACATCCACTTTCACGAGCTTGACCTCGCCCGCCCGCTCGTGCGCCAGCTGGTCCAGCACCGGGCTCACCATGCGGCAGGGCCCGCACCAGACCGCCCAGAAGTCCACCAGCACAGGCACGCGGGACTGTTCGGCAATGACGGTGAAGTCGTCGTCGCCCGCCTCCACCACCCAGGGCAGGTCACGGCGGCATTTTCCGCACCGCGGGCGCCCCTCGGCGGCAGCCGGCACGCGGTTGGCCTGGCCGCAGTGCGGGCACTTGATGATCACCTTGTTCATGCCGTCGTTGCCCTCCGTTGCCCGATTCCCACGGCTATTCTGCCAAAGCAAATTGTGCCAAACGCAAGAGGACGACGGCGGGTGCGTCCCGCCGTCGTCCTCTTGCGTTCCTAACCTGTGTCCAGGGGCCGCACGGGATTCTTTTGGCCGGCCGGCTGCAGGTCGATGATGGGAAGGTGCCCGTCGGTGCGGATGTTGTCTCCCCCGCCGTTGCGGTGGTGGTAGCCGGAGGAGAAGTGCCGGATCACGTGCACGGATTCCACGGCGTTGGCCGTTTGCAGTGTGCTGATGATGAAGTCGCGTTCCTGGTCGGTCCCGTCGGCGATCTTGTGCGTGATCTGGAACGTGAAGAGCGAGAGCCCCACGCTCTTGTCGTACGTTCCGGCGCCCACCCAGTCCACGGCGAACCCGCCCGGGAGCATCCAGCCGTCAGGGCATTTCCAGAACCGCACGTGGTGCCGCTTGCGCGGGTTGCCGTCGATTTCCCGCTGGAACGCCATGTCCTGTTTGTTGCCAAAGACGTACAGGGCACTGACCGGCGACTCCGGATAGTTCCGGCCCAGGAGCGTTGAGGTGAGGGTGCGCCAGGCGGTGGCAGGGGTGACGGGGTCGGCCTCGGTCCAGCCTGCCGTGAGCATCGCGGTGCGGAGCTCGTCCGCCGGGCCGATCACCGCGAGATTGACCGGATCGCCCAGCACACCGTCGCCGGTGCGGGCACGCCCGATGAAATAGTTCGGCAAATAGAGGCTGCTGAGGATCTTGTGGACGCGGGGCAGGAAGGCGTAGGCCGCGATCAGCCAGACGGGGAGGAACACCCACACCTGTTCCGGTCCCCTGGCGAGCCGCGCGAGCAGGAAGAAATAGACGGCCCAGCCCACGGCCGCGGTGATGGCCACGTACAGCAGGCGCTGGAGGACTGCGACGACGGTGGCCCACCGGGTGCCCCAGCGCGCCTTCCGGCTGTCCGGCCTGGAGTGTTCGGGTTCCTGCGGCGCTTCGGTTTCTTTGGGAACGGCCACTTACTTGGGCAGGTGCTCCAGCAGGTGCCCTGTGACAGCGCCGTAAGCAACGTGCGGCACGATGTCGCTGACCCAGTCCGCGGCGCTCCAGGTCCGCGGATCGGTCACACCCAGGGCGGTCATCGGAACGTTCGAGACCAGCAGTGCCGCCACGGACGCCACGCCCACCGACCGGACCGGCCCGGTGCGCCAGCCCAGCGACCCGGCCGCCCCCAGCACGGCGCCCAGGCCCATGCCGGTGGCGAGCCCGAGCAGCGGGCCCAGGGCCTCCACCCGGTTCCGGCGCTGGTCCTCATCGCCCGGGATGGTCACGCCTGCCCGCTCCGCCAGCCGCTCCACCGAGTCGGTGGGGGTGGTGCTCGCCGCGCGGCCCCGCCACACCATATCCAGATAGCTGACGGCATTCAGTGCCGTGGTTCCGGCGGCGCCGGCGAGCGCTCCGTTGACTAGTCCTTTGAACAGGGACATCCCGGCTCTCCTTCAGGCTGTGTGCAGGGCATTTCTATGCTGAAACTTACGTGCTGCCACTGATGACGGCAACGCCGGCGGCTCTGATCCGAAATCGAAGTCAGCTTTTGTCGCTCCGTCCCCTTATGCTGTGGGTGATCCATCCCGTGTGATGGCGCAGTGCAACAACAGGGGGACACTGTTGCGTCCGGACTCCAACTGGCGGGAGAGCCCGCCGCCGGCCGATTTTGGCATGCCATCCAGTTACGGCGGACCGGCCGGCTCCGGCATGCCGGCTGACTATGGCGTGACCGCAGAGGGGCTGCCCCCGGGTGTCCGCCGCTCCGCGAGCGGGCGGGTTCCGCAGTGGGCCATCGATGAGGCCTTGGGGATCCAGCAGGGCCCGGCCCCGTGGCGTTCGGGGCCGCCGCTTCCGGTCCGGCCCAAACGCGGGCATGGCCGGAAGTGGGCCATCGGCGCGGGCATCGCCCTGCTGCTGGGGCTCTCCTCCGTGCCGATGCTGTTCGAGCGCTTTGTGCTGCCCGCGGTCCTGCCATACCTCCCCGGAGCCCCGGTGCCGCCGCCGGGAGTCGAGGCTGCGGCGTCCCCGCTCGGGCAGCCACCTGCGAGCACCGGGTCCCGGGCCTACGCGCTGCAGGAATCCCCCGATCCCGGCCAGCCGTTTGCCGCCTACGATCCGTGCCGGCCGGTCCACTACGTGGTCCGTCCGGACAACGCCCCGCCCGGTGCGGACCAGATGATCCGGGAGGCGGTGGCCAAGGTTTCCGCCGCCACCGGACTGCGCTTTGTCTATGACGGCCCCACCACGGAGGCCCCCAGCGATGACCGCGAAACGTATCAGCCGGACCTTTACGGCAAGAGGTGGGCGCCCGTGCTCATTGCCTGGTCCACCCCCGCGGAAAGCCCCGACCTGGCCGGGGACGTCGACGGCCTGGGCGGCAGCGGGTACGCGTACATGGAGGGGCAGCCGTACGTCCGGGTGGCGGGCCAGGTGGCATTGGACGCGCCCGATTTCGCCGACATCCTGAAGTGGCCCGACGGATCCAAGTACGGCCGCGCCGTCATCATGCACGAGCTCGCGCACGTCGTGGGCCTGGACCATGTGGACGACCCCACCCAGCTGATGAACCCGGAAGGCACCGGCGTCACCGAATTCGCTGCCGGAGACCTCGCGGGCCTTGCTGTTCTGGGCGCCGGGGAGTGCGTTCCGGAACTCTGACCCTGCCAGCGGCTCGCCGACGACGGCGGAGGTCCCGCCGTCGTCCGCTTGCCTGGCGTTTAGCCGCCCGAGTTTTCCTGTTCAGCAGCGGCGATGGCCCAGGCGGCGTTGATGAGGCCGATGTGGCTGAAGGCCTGCGGAAAGTTGCCCAGCAGCTCGCGGCCGTCGGCCGCCACCTCCTCGGCGAGCAGCCCCAGGTCCGACGCGAAGCCGGCGGCACGGTCGAAAACTGTGCGGGCACGTCCGGTCTGCCCGGCGAGCGCCAGGGCCTGGGCCAGCCAGAAGGTACAGAGCAGGAAGGTTCCCTCCTCCCCCGGCAGCCCGTCGGCAGCCCTGTAGCGGAAGACCAGCCCGCGGTCATCGGTGAGGTTGCGGTCGACGGCATCGATGGTGGCCAGCATGCGCGGGTCATCGGCGGGCAGGAAGCCCACGATGCAGAGCAGCAGGCTTGAGGCGTCGAGCTCCGCCGAGCCGAAGGACTGGGTGTAGGCGTTCGCGGCCTCGCTCCAGCCTTCGCCGCGGATCGTGGCAGCGATTGCCTCCCGTGCCTGCTCCCAGTCCGGGACCCTGTCCTGCGCGTCCAGGACATCCGCCAGCCGGACGGCGCGGTCCACGGCGACCCAGCACATGAGCTTCGAATGCAGGAAATGGCGGGGCTCGCCGCGGACCTCCCAGATGCCCTGGTCCGGTGCCCGCCACCGGGCGGCGGCGAGGTCTGCAGCACCCGCCAGAAAGCGTTTCGTTTCCGGTTCCAGGTCGGCGAGGTATTCGGGCAGCCGGTCCGCGGCGTCGAGCAGCTCGCCGTAGATATCGAGCTGGCGCTGCTGCCAGGCGCCGTTGCCCACGCGCACCGGCCAGCTGGAGCGCCAGCCCGGGAGGTGCGCCAGTTCCCGCTCGGACAGGTCACGTTCCCCGCCGATGCCGTACATGATCTGCAGATCGTCGCCGTCCTGCTGCGCCGCGACCGCCTGGGCTAGGAAGCGGAAGAACTTTCCGGCCTCGTCGGGACAGGCGGCCACCCATAAGGCCTGCAGCGTCATGCTTGCGTCCCGGATCCAGGTGTACCGGTAGTCCCAGTTGCGGGTTCCGCCGGCCACCTCGGGCAGCGAGGTGGTGGCGGCGGCCACCATGGCACCCGTAGGGAAGTACGTCAGTGCCTGGAGGAACCGTCCGCTGGCGCTGACGAGATCCTGCCACGGCCCGCGGTAGCCCTGGTGCAGTTCCGACCAACTGTTCCAGCCCTGCAGCGTATCCTCGAGCCGGCGCGCGGCTTCCGCCTGGTCCCACAATGGCGGCCGGTCCTCCCAGCTGTGCCGGTGGTGCAGGACGAAATGCGCTGCATCACCCGCACGCAGTGATAGGCGGGCGCGGGCGTGCCCGCCGTCCAGTTCGAAGGGCACCGGGCTGGAAAGAGCCAGCACATCGGCCCCGCCCCTGGCGAGCAGCCCGCCGTCGGCCTGTTGCAGCAGCGGCCGGACCAGCCCGTATTCGGGCCGCGGATCGAAGATCACGTCCACCGCAACCTCCCCGCTGGTGCACCTGACACTCCGCAGCAGCGCGCCCGGAGACCCTGCGCCGAGTTCGTGGCCGCGGTTGCCGTCGCCGAGCAGCAGGGCATCGGTCACCGTGATTGTCCCCGACCCCGAGGTGTGCGTCGTTTCGAGGACCATGCTCGGTCCAACGTAGCGCCGGGACGTTCCGGTGCCGTCCACCGGCCGGATCGCCCAGAATCCGGCCTCTTCGCCGAGAATGCGGCCAAAAACCGAGGGGCTGTCAAAGCGCGGAAAACATAGCCAGTCCACCGATCCGGCCGCCCCCACCAGCGCGGCTGAACGGCAGTCGGAAAGAAGGGCGTAATCAGCAATCGGGTCACTGGCCATGCCCGCACCATAGCGGATTCCGGAGGCCCCGGCGAGGGCGCCGAGGTCATTCATGGCGAACCCGTGGCGGGCCGGACGTTTCACGTTGTCCGGAGCCGCGCAGCTGTGAAAACATGCCTCATGCGCGCCATGCAGAATTCCAGCCGATTGCAAGATGTCCGTTACGACCTCAGGGGTCCGGTGCAGCACGCGGCGAAGAAAATGGAGGCGGAAGGCCACAGCATTCTGCGCATGAACCTCGGGGACCCGGCGCCGTTCGGCCTGCATGCGCCGGAGTCCATCGTGGTGGACATGATCCACCACCTGCGCGAGGCGCAGGGCTACAGCGACTCAAAGGGCATCTTTTCGGCCCGGACCGCCATCTCGCAGTACTACCAGACCAAGGGCCTGATGGAGATCGGCGTCGAGGACATCTTCATCGGCAACGGGGTCAGCGAGCTCATTTCCATGACGCTCCAGGCCTTCCTCGAGGACGGCGACGAGGTCCTGATCCCCTCACCGGACTACCCGCTGTGGACGGCTGCCACCGTGCTCTGCGGCGGCAGCGCCGTGCACTACGTCTGCGATGAGGAGAACAACTGGTGGCCGGACATGGCGGATGTCGAGGCCAAGATCACCGACCGCACGCGGGCGATTGTGCTCATCAACCCGAACAACCCGACCGGCGCTGTGTATCCGCGGCACATCCTGGAGGGGTTCGCCGATCTGGCCCGGCGCCATGACCTCGTGCTGTTCTCCGACGAGATCTACGAGAAGATCCTGTTCGAGGACTACGTCCACATCCACATGGCTTCGGTGGCCCGGGACATCCCGGTGCTGACGTTCTCCGGCCTGTCCAAGGCGTACCGGATGCCCGGCTACCGGGCCGGCTGGGTGGCGGTGAGCGGCCCCCGCTGGGCCACCGCCGCCTACCGGGAATCGCTGGAGCTGCTGGCCTCGCTCCGGCTGTGCCCCAACGTTCCCGCGCAGCACGCGATCCAGACCTCGCTGGGCGGCTACCAGAGCATCACGGACCTGATCCGGCCCGGCGGCCGGCTGCGGGAGCAGCGCGACCTTGCCTGCCGGCTGCTCAACGAGATTCCCGGCGTGAGCTGCGTGCCGGCGGCCGGCGCCATGTACCTGTTCCCGAAGCTGGATCCGGAGATGTACCCGTTCGTGGACGACGAGCAGTTCGTCCTTGACCTGCTGCAGGACCAGAAAATCCTTGTCTCGCACGGAACGGCGTTCCACTGGCACGCCACCGACCATTTCCGGTTCGTCATCCTGCCCGCGGTGGACGATATCCGTGAGGCCGTGCGCCGCATCTCCACCTTCCTGTCCTCATACCGGGCCAAGGCCGGCCGCGCCCGGGCCATGTCCGGCAATGCCGCCCACCACGGCCAGGACGAAGAGCACGAACTGAGCGCCTGAGCACCGCCGCTGATGCTGCGCTGACCACACGGCAGTGGAAAGCGGACGACCGCGGGAGGTTCCCGCCGTCGTCCGCTTTCCTGTTCCCGCGGACAATCAGTAAGGTTGCTTACTAAAGCCCTGCTTGTGGGTGACGTGGCTGAGGACGAGGGACGTGATCCGGCGTTGACTGATAAACAGGGAACACCACAAAAAGGCGTGCGCGGCGAACTCCGCCAGGACACAACCGTCGGCGGCAAGGATCTCACCCGCTGGCAAACCCGCTTCGGCCGGCTTCTGGTCGATGGCGTCCAGCGGATCAGCCAGATCCTGGGTCCGCACGGCGCCCTGGTACTGACGCTGCTGGTGGGCGCGGTGGCCGCAGCCGTGCTGACCGCGGCCTTTGCCGAAGTTTACGAGTCCGTGGTCCGCGCCGACGGGGTGGCCGGCCTGGACCATCCGGTACTGGCAGCCGGCAAGAGCCTGCGCTCCCCCGGCCTGGACGTGGCCATCACGGCCTTCACGGACGTGGGCGGAACCATCGGGATGCCGATCCTCGCGCTGGCAGTGATGGGTATCCTGGCGCTTCGCCGACGGTCCTGGACGCCTGTCATCCTGATCGTCACGGCGGGCCTGGGGTCGCTGCTGATGACCATCGCCGGAAAGCGGCTGATCGGCCGCACCCGCCCGGACCTCAGCGACGCCGTGCCGCCTTACGAACATTCGGCCTCGTTTCCCAGCGGCCATTCCCTGAATGCGGTGGTGATCGCGGGAATCGTGGCCTACCTGATCATCCTGCGGCTAAAGACGGCCCGGAGTCGCGTTCTCACCGGCGCGGCCGCCGCGGTTTTCGCCGCGGCGATGGGCCTGAGCCGGGTATACCTTGGCCACCACTGGCTCACCGATGTGCTCGCCGCATGGGCGCTCGGCGCGGCTTGGCTGGCTCTCGTGATCACGGCCCACCGGCTCTACCTGACAGTCCGGAAGCGACGGGCGCGCGGGCAGGTTCCGGCGGGAGCGGCACCCAGGGCAGGACGCACTTAAGGTGACGGACGACGGCGGGTGCTTCCCGCCGTCGTCCGCTGTCCTGTTCTTGTGGACGCCTGTGCTGACGGTCAGCCGATCGGCTCTGCCATCTGCTCCACGACATACTGGGCGTCCACGGAGTTGCCGGTCACGGGGTCGGCCATTTCCACCTTCCAGCTGCGGGCGAACTGGTTCACGCCGCCGGTCATGGCCACCGTGCCGGAGATGAGCACCGTTCCGGGGGCGTTCAGGCCGCGTTCGGTGAGGACATCCAGCCAGTAATCCGGGGTCAGCAGGGCCTCCAGCGAGCTGTCCTGGATGAGCGTGTCGGGGGTGTCCCCCTCCCCCACCCAGCCCTTCAGCGTGATTTTGTCCAAGTGGTCCCGCACGTCCTCGAGCCGCCACGCCTTGCGGCCCAGCACGTCCGGGCTCGCGTTCTTGCTCCAGGCCACCCCGTGCACCTCCAGCTGGCGGTCGGTGTGGTCGCAGGCAACCGTGAGCAGCACGCCCTCCCCGGTGATGACGAGCGCCCATTCGGCCTCTCCGGAAGTCCTGTCATGCTGTACCTGGATTTCCGATACCTGCTGGGCCAGATAGGGGGACACTGGATACAGGGCGGGAGTTGTGGCCGGGCCCGGAACGCCAAGTTCAGCGAGCTCAGCGATATGGGCCTGGACTTCATCCTGTTCCCGCCCCGCATAGCCGGCATTCAGGAGGTGCTTGACCTCGACATTCTGCGTAC
Organism: Arthrobacter sp. NPDC056727; assembly: GCF_042790555.1. Lineage (NCBI taxonomy): Bacteria > Bacillati > Actinomycetota > Actinomycetes > Micrococcales > Micrococcaceae > Arthrobacter > Arthrobacter sp. NPDC056727. The sequence goes on from NZ_JBHTZA010000019.1 coordinate 45,982, forward strand.
GCCCGTCGGGTAGTTCAAAGCTCAGAGTCGTCATCGTGGATCCATCCTTTGCATGTGCTGCTGGAGAAATTTTTACAAACCGGAAACCGGAATCAGTCGCCAATGTACATCCAGTATGCGTAATGTATACATTTAACGCCAGCGTGACAGGCGTCACTACAGAAAACCTCGTGGAGGACAACATCATGGCCAATGCTCCAGTTCCGGCTTCCGGCGAAGCGCCGCATCCGCATCCGCATGCCACCCCGCACCCGACGGTTCACCCCAAGGGCCTGTACAAGGCCTTTGCCGCCAGCCTCACCGGCACCGCACTTGAGTGGTACGACTTCGCCGTCTACTCGGCGGCGGCCGCCGTCGTATTTCCCATCGTCTTCTTCCCGGCGACCGACCCGCTGACCGGCACCATCCTCGCCTTCTCCACCTATGCCGTGGGGTACGTTTCCCGCCCGGTCGGCGGAATCATCTTCGGCCGGCTCGGGGACCGCATCGGCCGCAAGAAGGTCCTGGTGACCACGCTGATGATCATTGGTGTGGCCACCGTGCTGATCGGCGTGCTGCCCGGATACGCCAGCATCGGCGCCACCGCCGGGATCCTCCTGGTCCTGCTGCGGTTCGCCCAGGGCGTGGGCGTGGGCGGCGAATGGGGCGGCGCGGTCCTGCTCTCCAGCGAATACGGCGATCCGCACCGCCGCGGCTTCTGGGCCTCCGCCGCGCAGGTGGGCCCGCCCGCGGGCAACCTGCTGGCCAACGGCGCCCTCGCCATCCTGACGGTCTCCCTGACCGAGGAGCAGTTCCTGAGCTTCGGCTGGCGGATCGCATTCCTGGTGTCCGCCGTGCTGGTGGCCTTTGGCCTGTGGATCCGGCTGCGGCTGGAGGACACCCCGATCTTCAAGGCGATCGAGGCGCACGGCGAACAGCCCCACGCCCCGGTCCGCGAGGTGTTCAGCAAGGAACTCCGGCCGCTGATCGCCGCGATTCTGTGCCGCGTGGGCCCCGATGTGCTGTACGCCCTGTTCACCGTCTTCACGCTCACCTACGGCATCCAGGTCCTCGGCTACGAGCGCAACCAGGTCCTCACCGCCGTCCTCATCGGCTCCGCCTTCCAGCTCTTCATGATCCCGCTGGCCGGCGCCGTCTCCGACCGCGTCAACCGCCGCCTGGTCTACGCGGTCGGCGCCACGGTTGGCGCCGTCTGGACGTTCATCTTCTTCGGCGTCCTCGGCGGGAACAACCAGCCGATGCTGATCATCGGCATCGTGCTCGGCCTCATGGCGCACTCGTTCATGTACGGCCCGCAGGCGGCCTTCATCGTGGAGCAGTTTTCTCCGCGGCTGCGGTCCACCGGCAGCTCGCTCGCCTACACGTTCGCCGGCGTCATCGGAGGCGCCATCGCGCCCCTGCTGTTCACCGTGCTGCTGTCCGAGTTCCACACCTGGATTCCGGTGGCCATCTATGTGGCCGTGGCAGCAGCGGTCACCCTCGTGGGACTGGCCCTCGGCCGGGACAACGACACCGTGGAGGACCTGGACTACCGGATGCTCCTGGAGGGTTCGGCCTCCGCCCGCGCGCAGTCCGGCGCCGAATCCGTCTAGCGGTTTGGAGTTTTTGTACAGATATCGGCCGCTGAGGGCCTCGGAAGTCCGATTATCTGTACAAAAACTCCATCAGGTGCGGAGCAGGATGTCGCGGGTGACGGCCAGGTGATGGTCGATCGCTTCCTGCGCCTTCGGCGCGTCTCCGGACACCAGGGCATCGAGGATGTCCTGGTGTTCGGAGCACACCTGCTCCCGCCTGCCGCCCGTCCGGAACAGGGCGGAAACCCCGACGACGATCTGCCGGACGTGCAGCTTGCTGTAGGTCCGGGAAATGAGCTCGTTGCCGGCCGCGTCGATGAGCTGCTGGTGGAAAAGGGTATCCAGCCGGATGAACTCCTGCGCAGCCTCCGCGCCCTGGCCTTCAGGCAGTTTGGACTGCTGGTCGAGGGTCTCCTGCATCTTGCCGGCCGGCACGCTGCGGTGCTCAATGACGAGCCGCGCGGCGTGGCTTTCCAGCACGCCGCGCAGTTCCATCAGTTCCGAGATTTCACGGCCGGTCACCGGAGGGACGTAGGCGCCGCGCTGCGGGATCAGTTCCACCAGCCCGTCGGAGACCAGCAGCAGCAGGGCCTCGCGGACAGGGGTGCGGGAAACCCCGATTTCGGCGGCGAGCTCCTGCTCGTTAAGGAAGCGCCCCTGCACCTCCGGGTCGGTCAGGATGTTCTCACGCAGATAGGCGTAGGCCTTCTCCCGGCCGGACGCCGCTGTCCCCGAACTTTTTCGCATACATCAGGTATACAACAGAGAAGAGCAGATTCATGCGTTTAGCAGTTGCCCAGATCGTCACAGGCGCCAGTCTGGAAGCCAACCTGGAGCTGATCCGAGACTACGCCACACAGGCCAAGGCGGCAGGCGCCGAACTGGTGGTCTTCCCCGAAGCGGCCATGCGCGCCTTCGGAAATCCGCTGGCCGATATCGCCGAACCGCTCGACGGGCCGTGGGCCACGGCGGTGCGGGCCATTGCAGCGGAGCTGGACATCGCCGTCGTGGCCGGCATGTTCACCCCCGGCGACGGCGGACGGGTGCGGAACACGCTCCTGGTGACCGGACCGGGGATCGACACGTCCTATGACAAGATCCACCTCTTCGACGCGTTCGGGTTCGCCGAGTCCGATTCGGTGGATGCCGGAACGTCGCCGGTGACGTTCGAGCTTAAGGGCACCACGATCGGCCTGGCCACCTGCTACGACGTGCGCTTCCCGGCACTGTTCACGGCCAACGCCCGGGCCGGCGCCGCCATCAACATCGTCTGCGCCTCCTGGGGTGCCGGCGATGGCAAAGCCGAGCAGTGGGACCTGCTGGTCCGTGCCCGTGCGGTGGACAGCACCACGTTCGTGGTGGCGTGCGGCCAGGCCGACCCTGCAACTCTCGGGCTGCCGTCCGCCGGCGCCGCCCCCACGGGGATCGGCCGCAGTGCGGTGGTATCGCCGCTCGGTTCCCCGCTGGTGGCCCTGGGCGGCGCACCTGAACTGGCCGTCGTCGACGTCGACCCGTCCGTCATCCCCGATGTCCGCGGAAAGCTGCCCGTGCTGGCAAACGCCAGGAGCTTCTAGGCCACAATCAAAAGCGGGGCAGGGCCACATTAGCCCTGCCCCGCCGTCGTTCTGGTTTACTGCCCTGCCGGCACCCGGTACGCGCTCTCCGGAACGTCCGTGATGAACATGTGCCCGGGAGCATGGCTGATGGCGAACGCCGGTTTGGACGCCATCACCGCACTCTGCGGGGTGACACCGCAGGCCCAGAACACCGGCACCTCCCCCGGGCGGACGTCCACGGGATCGCCGAAGTCGGGGCTGGCGAGATCGGCGATGCCCAGCGCTTCCGGTGACCCGACGTGGACCGGGGCGCCGTGGACCTTGGGCACTTCGGCGGTGACCCGGACGGCCGTGTCCACAAGGGCGGCCGGCATCGGGCGCATCGAGACCACCATGCGGCCGTGGATCCGCCCGGCCGGGGTGCACTCGACGTCCGTCCGGTACATGGGGACATTGCGGCCCATCTCGGTGTGGCGCAGCGGAATGCCCTCTGCGGCCAGCGCGGCCTCGAAGGTGAAGCTGCAGCCGATGAGCACGCCCACCATGTCCTCGCGCCACAGCGACCGGACGTCGGGGACTTCGTCCACCAGGAGCCCGTCCCTCCACACCCGGTAGGCGGGGATGTCGGTCCGGATGTCGGAGCCATGGGCGAGGGAGCTTTCGAACTGCCCCGCAGGAATGACGTCGACGACGGGGCACGGCTTGGGGTTCAGGCGGCAGAATTCGAGGAATTCGTCCGCGTAGTCCGCCGTCACCGCGATCAGGTTGGCCTGGGTGTAGCCGTCGCTCCAGCCGGAGGTGGGTGTGACCAGGCCGCCGCGGAACTGCCGGCGGGCTTCCGACGGCGGCAGGAGGGCCTTCGCCTGTGTCATCAGGCTGCGCTTTCGGCAGGTTCCGAGGATGCCCGCAGGTATTCCTCGTCCTCGGCGACGTCGGAGTCGCGGCCCAGGGCGAGGCCCACCACGGTCAGGAGGCAGGCGACGGTCAGGTAGATGGCCACCGGGACCCAGCTGTGGAAGGTGCTCTGCAGCAGGGTGAACATGAACGGTGCGATGGCGCCGCCAATGATGCCGGCGAAGGTGTACGCCAGGGAGCTGCCGGTGGACCGTAGCCGCGGGGAGAACTGTTCGACGACGAACGCGGCCTGCGGGCCGTACATGAAGGAGTGGCACAGCAGGCCCAGCACGGTTCCCACCACGAGCATCACCGGGGAGCGGCCTTCCAGCACGATAAAGAAGAGGTAGCCCCATACCGCTGCCGCCACGGCTGCGATTCCGTAGACGAGGCGCCGGTTGATCCGGTCGGAGAGGGCGCCCGCGAGCGGCATGGTGAAGAGCTGCAGGCCCGAGCCGATGAGCACGGCCAGGAGCACCTGCCCGCGGTCGAAGCCGAGTTCCTGGATGCCGTAGGTCAGCGTGAAAACCGTGCAGAGCGCGTAGGTGACGTCCGGGCCGATGCGGCTGAGCATGGCTGCCAGGAGAGGGCGTTTCTGCGTGGCGAGGAGTTCCCTGATGGGTGCCTTGGGCTGCTCGCCGCGGGCTTCCATGGCTTTGAAGATGGGGGTGTCCTCGAGCTTCAGGCGGATCCACAGGCCGAACGCCACCAGCAGTGCCGAGATCAGGAAGGCGATTCGCCAGCCGTAGTCCAGGAATGCCTGCTCGGACAGGGCCAGGGTGAGGACGGCGAGTGCGCCGTTGGCCAGGAGGTTTCCGGCGGGCGGGCCGATCTGCGCGGCCGAGGCCCAGAAGCCGCGCCTGCTGGGTTCCCCGAATTCACTGGACAGCAGGACAGCACCGCCCCATTCGCCGCCGACCCCCACACCCTGCGCGAACCGCAGGAAGACGAGGATGGCCGGGGCGATGACGCCGATGTTGCCATAGGTGGGCAGCAGGCCGATCAGGAAGGTGGCCACACCGATCAGCATCAGGGTGAAAACCAGGATTTTCTTGCGCCCGATCTCGTCGCCGAGCCGGCCGAAGATGATGCCGCCGACCGGCCGCGAGATGTAGCCCACGGCGTACGTCGAGAAGGCCAGCAGGGTCCCCGTCACGGGGTCCGACGCCGGGAAGAAGATCAGCGGGAAAACGATGGCGGCAGCCGCGGAGTAGACGGCGAAGTCGTAGAACTCCAGCGCGGTCCCAGTGAGGCTGGCCGCGAATGCCTTGTACATGTCCTTGCGGCCGACGGCGGGCCTCGCCTCTGCGGCGGCCATTGCGGATTGATTGGCCATTGGTTCCTCCATGAAGAGTGTGGACGGCATCCGTTTGGCTGCGGATGCGCTGGTGCGCCGGTCTGCCCGGTCCTGCGGCGTTGCCAGGACGCGGGCGCCGAGGCTGATTGGCGGCTTCCCCGAACTGCCGCCGAAAGCGGAACATTCTGTTGGATTGTGGAAATGTAGAACAATCCTGAACTTGTTGAACAATGTACGCGACGTGGATCACATCGTCAAGGGGCGTCACCGAGCGCTGGTTAAAGCGCGAACATACAGTTGTGGCCCCTGGGAAGCGGTTCCCAAGGGCCACAACTGTACGTTCGCGCTGCAGTGGTTCGCGGTAGCTAGGACGAGTGGACGGCGGTCTGGTGCTCCTCGGAGCGGTCGAGGTAGGCCAGGAGGCGCTCGGCGGCACGCTCGTACTCCCCGGCCTCAAGGGCCTTACAGATCTCCTCGTTGTCAGCAAGGTAATCCTGGTAGAAGCCGCCGTCGATGGAGGCCTTGTGGAAGAACAGCCTCATCTCGGCCAGTACCTGCGACATGATGGTATTCAGGCGTTCACTGCCGGCCATCGCCACGAGGGCGCCGTGAAAATGCGCGTTGGCACTGCCCAGCCCCTCACTGTCACCCGCCCCGGCCGCGCGCTTGCCTTCTTCCACGGCCGCGCGCACCGCGGCAATGCCTTCGGCGCTGCCGCCACCCCGTACGGCGCTCACTTCAATGGCACGCCGGACGGCATAGACGTCGTGGATGTCGCTGGCTTCGAGGCTGGCCACGAAGACGCCGCGGTTGGGCTGGCGGACCACCAGCCGTTCGCTGGCGAGTTCGGCAAATGCCTCGCGGACGGTATTGCGGGAGACGCCGAGCTCCTCGGACAGCGCCTCCTCCTTCAGCTTGGCCCCCGGGGGAAGTGCGCCTTCGGCGATCTGGAGCCGGAGCTCACTCGCCACGCGGGTGGCCACGGAAGGGACGGCCACGCGGAGCCGGGATGCGCCTGCGCTCGGGTTTTCTGCTGCCATACCTCAGAATCTACACGAACCACCACAATTGGATTGTTGAATTGTTGAACATTTTTGCCGAAGGGTGCATCCTTGTCTAAGGACGAGTTGAGATGAGGGTCACAATGCACGCAATAGATTTGAACAGCGACGTCGGTGAATCCTTCGGGCGATGGAGCCTGGGAGACGACGCCGCCATGATGGCCTCCGTGTCGAGCGCCAATGTCGCCTGCGGTTTCCATGCCGGCGACCCCAGCGTCATCAGGTCCACCTGCGAGGCGGCCGCCAGGGCCGGCGTGGTGGTCGGTGCCCACGTGGGCTACCGCGACCTGGCCGGATTCGGGCGCCGGTACATGGAGGTGGACCCGCGCGAACTGGCCGACGACGTCGTCTACCAGATCGGCGCGCTGCAGGCCCTGGCCGCAACCGCAGGCACCAGGGTCCGCTACGTGAAGCCGCACGGCGGCCTCTACAACGCCATCGTCCACAACACGGCCCAGGCACGCGCCGTCGTGGACGCGGTCAAGGCCGTGGACCCGGCACTGCCCATTCTCGGCCTGCCCGGATCCGAAGTCCTGCGCCTCGCGGAGGCCGCCGGGCTCCGCGCCGTCGCCGAAGCGTTCGCGGACCGCGCGTACAACCCGGACGGCACGCTCACCTCCCGCTCCCAGCCCGGTTCCGTGCTGGAGGACCCGGAGGCAGTTGCCGCCCGCGTCCTGCAGATGACCACCGGCGAGGCCATCCGTGCCATCGACGGCTCTGACCTGAAGATCGATGCGGAATCGGTGTGCGTCCACGGTGATTCCCCCGGCGCGGTGGCCATGGCTGTGGCCGTGAAGCGCGCGCTCGACGACGCCGGAATCACCGTCAAGGCGTTCGTCTAGCATGAAGCGGCGGATTCAGGACCCGATGGCAAACACCAACTTTGAAACACCCTCCGCTGCATCCGGCGGAACCGGGCAAAGCGCCCGCCCGGGCAGGGTGCGCGCGGTGCGGCCGGTGGGGACGCGCACGGTCCTCGCACAAGTCTCAGGCCTGCAGGACGTGCTCGCCCTGCAGGCCGCGCTCCTCGAGGCTCCGCTTCCGGGGCAGCAGGACGTCCTGGCCGCCGCCGAAACCGTCATGGTCAGGGCCGAATCACCCGCCGCTGCCCGGCGGATCGGCCAGGCCCTGCTGGAGATGGACCTCACGGCACCGGCGGAGCAGGCCGGCGGCCTGGTGGTCATTGACACCGTGTACGACGGCGAGGATCTCGCCGAAGTGGGAAAGCTGACCGGCCTCGGTGCCGACGGGGTTATCGCCGCCCACACCGGCCAGGTCTGGACTGTTGCCTTCGCGGGCTTCGCGCCTGGCTTTGGCTACATGGTGGGCGAGAACCAGGCCCTGGAAGTCCCGCGCCGGAGTTCCCCGCGCACCGCGGTCCCGGCAGGATCGGTGGCGCTCGCCGGGAATTACTCCGCCGTCTACCCCCGCAAATCCCCCGGAGGATGGCAGCTGATCGGCCGCACCGGCGCCAAAATGTGGGACCTCGACCGTCCGGAGCCGGCGCTGGCCAGCCCCGGGCACCGGGTGCAGTTCCGCGCGGTCCGCGACGTGGTCAACGTGTCCAGCCAAACCGTCGCCCAGCAGGCTGCCCCGGAAACCACGTCCGGACTCCGCGTCCTGGCACCCGGGATCCATAGCCTCATCGAAGACCTGGGCCGGCAGGGGCACTCGGCCCTCGGCGTCTCCGCCGCCGGTGCGCTGGACCGGGCCTCGCTCCGGCGGGCAAACCGCATTGTCGGGAACGCGTCGTCGGCCGCCGCCATCGAGACCGTCTCCGGCGGCCTCAGGGTGCAGGCCGTCGGGGACCAGGTCCTGGCCGTCGCGGGGGCGACGTCGGCACTCACCGTGGTGACGCCGTCGGCCTCCCCCGACGCGGCGGAAGCTGGCGGTGCAGACAACACCTCGGAGTCGCGGGAGCGCACCGTTCCCGTGGCCGCCCCGTTCGCCCTCCTCGACGGCGAGATTCTCACCATCGGTGTTCCCGACGCCGGCTTCCGCAGCTACATCGCTGTCCGCGGCGGTGTGGACGTGAAGCCGGTGCTGGGCAGCCGCTCCACGGACACGATGTCCGGCATCGGGCCGCAGCCTCTGGCGGCAGGCCAGCTGCTGCCGGCCGGCGGCGAAGCCGAGTCAGGCGTCGTGGGCAGCCCGGAGCTCCAGCCGGATTATCCGCATGGCGGGGCCACCGTGCTGGACATTGTCCCGGGCCCGCGCGCGGACTGGTTCGACCAGGCCGCGATCGACTCCCTCTTCGCCCAGGACTGGACGGTCAAGCCGGAGTCCAACCGCGTGGGCATGAGGCTGCAGGGAACACCACTTCAGCGCAGCCGCACCGGCGAGCTGCCCAGTGAGGGGACGGTGGCGGGCGCCATCCAAATGCCGCCGGAGGGCCTGCCCGTCCTCTTCCTCGCCGACCACCCCATCACGGGCGGCTACCCGGTGATCGGCGTGGTGGTGGACCACCAGCTGGACCTCGCCGCCCAGGTCCCGATCGGCGGGAGCATCCGCTTCCGCATTGCCCCCGGAACTGCCGCAGCGTCCCCCGCCGGCCCCTCCGACGAAACTCCAGAACGAAAAGCGAGCAACTGATGCACAAGGTCCTCATAGCCAACCGCGGCGAAATCGCCGTCCGCATCGCCCGGGCCTGCGACGACGCCCAGCTGGCCTCCGTGGCCGTGTACGCGGACATCGACGCTGACGCCATGCACGTCGCCGCCGCAGACGAGGCCTTCAGCCTTGACGGCAACTCGCCGGCGGACACCTACCTGAACATCGGCAAGCTCCTCGCCGCGGCAGCCGCCTCCGGCGCGGACGCGGTCCACCCCGGCTACGGCTTCCTGTCCGAGAACGCCGACTTTGCGCAGGCAGTGCTGGACGCCGGGCTCGCGTGGATCGGCCCGTCGCCGGAGGCCATCCGCCAGCTCGGCAACAAGATCACTGCCCGCGAGATCGCGGTCCGCGCCGGCGCCCCGCTCGTGGCCGGCAGCGACGGCCCTGTTGAATCCGCGTCGGAGGCCCGCGCCTTCGCGGAGGAGCACGGCCTCCCGATCGCCATCAAGGCAGCATTCGGCGGCGGCGGCCGCGGCCTGAAGGTGGTCCGGAACATGGAGGAGGTGGAGGAGGCCTTCGACTCCGCCGTCCGCGAGGCGGTGGCCGCATTCGGGCGCGGCGAATGCTTCGTGGAGCGCTACCTGGACCGGCCGCGGCACGTGGAGGCGCAGGTGCTGGCGGACACGCACGGCAACGTCATCGTCGTCGGAACCCGGGACTGTTCCCTCCAGCGCCGGCACCAGAAGCTGGTGGAGGAGGCGCCCGCGCCGTTCCTCAGCGACGGGCAGCGAGCGCAGATTTACGACGCCGCCAAGGCAGTTTGCCGGGAAGCCGGCTACTCGGGTGCGGGGACGGTGGAATTCCTGGTCGCCGCGGACGGCACGGTCGCCTTCCTCGAGGTGAACACGCGGCTGCAGGTGGAGCACCCCATCACCGAGGAGACCACAGGGATCGACCTGGTCCAGGAACAGTTCCGGATCGCCGCCGGGGAGCGACTCCGCTTCACCGAGGATCCCTCGCCGCGTGGCCACGCCTTCGAGTTCAGGATCAACGCGGAGGACGTGGGCCGCGGCTTCCTGCCCTCGCCCGGCACCGTCGGCGAGTTCACGGCTCCCACCGGCCCGGGCATCCGGCTGGACACCGGAGTCCGCTCCGGCTCCTTCGTGGCACCGCAGTTCGACTCGCTGCTGGCCAAGCTGATCGTCACCGGCGCGGACCGCCAGCAGGCGCTGCGGCGTGCCCGCCGTGCACTGGCAGAGATCAGCATCACCGGCGTGGCCACCGTTCTGCCGTTCCACCGTGCCGTTGTGGAGGCCCCTGACTTCACCTCCGAGTCCGGGCTGGACGTCCACACGCGCTGGATCGAGACCGACTTCGCGGACAGCATCCCGGCGGATCCCGGCTTCAGCCCCGCCGGCCCCGAGGGCCGGCGGCGCACCATCACCGTCGACGTGGACGGACGCCGGCTCGCCGTCGGGCTTCCCGCCGACCTGCTGGAAGGCTGGGCACGCTCGGGCCAGGGGCTTCCCGTCGGTGTTCCGGCCGTGCATGCCGACGGCGGCTCTCCGGACGGCGGGTCCGGCACCTCCGACCCCGCGGAACTCCGCGCCGCCATGAGCGGCACCGTGGTGAAGTGGCTCGTGCAGCCGGGCAGCGAGGTGGCCGAAGGCGATCCCGTGGTGGTCCTGGAGGCGATGAAGATGGAGACCAGCGTTCCCGCCCACCGCGGCGGCGTCGTGTCCGGCGTCGCCGCCGGAGCAGGCGAACTGGTCACCGCCGGATCGGTCCTGGCACTGATCGGTTAGGCGGCTAGGGCGCGAATGTACAGTTGTGGGGGGGGGGGGGGGGGGACGGGGGGGGGCAACCAGGAGCGGGAGGGGAGAAGGGGGTGTGGGATATTCAGAGTACAAAGA
>NZ_JBHTZA010000019.1:56839-92926 GCF_042790555.1 Arthrobacter sp. NPDC056727
GCGCCGCCCCGCGGCCGGGGTGGGGGCGGGCGGTGCTCGCGGCGGCCGTCCGCGGGGGTCCGCGCGCTGTGGGTGGTGGGGGGGGGGGGGGGGGGGCCCCCCCCCCCCCCCCCCCCACAACTGTACGTTCGCGCTTCACCGGTGTGTGGCTAACCTCACCCGCCATTTGCGGTCAAATCGGTTGAAAAGCCCTCCCGCGCATGTGCATCATAGAGTGAAGCCCGGTAGGAATACGCTTTCCAGAACCGGGTTTAGAAGTTCAAACACAACAAAATCCTGGTGGACGCAATGAGGCCAAACCGGTGAGCTCGTCGAGCTGCCTTAGGCCTCCGAGCGTTCCTGGGCCGTCCTGTTCCGCGGCATCGCATAGGCGCCTTGCCCAGACACGAAAGCACTGAGAAATGACCTTTGACAACGCTGAATCAATGACGATCAAGATCTGGGACCGTTCCGCAGTGGACCACACGCTGGAATCGCTCGTGCACGATTTTTCGAGCCGGGCCAACGCCCACAAGAATGACGTCGCCGTCCACATGACCGGGCCGAACACCTTCACGCTCAGCCTGAACACGGCTGCGCTCTAACCAAGACAAACTGAAGAGGACGACGGCGGGAACCTCCCGCCGTCGTCTTCTTGCGTTTTTGTACGGTGAATGCCGCTAGGCGTGCGAGTGCTCCGCGAGGAGGGCGTCGATCTGTCCGGCAGCCTCCCGCATGCCTTCCTCCATGCCCATCTCCATCATCGTGTTCATCTGCTCCGCGGACTCGAACACGGACTGGACCGTCATCCCGGTGCGCCCGCCGATGTCCTCGAGCGTGACGGTGACGTGGGCGGCGCCCATGGCCTCCACCGGAGCGCCATTGTCGTCGGCGAACCCTTCGTCGAATTCGAGGCGGATGGGTGCCTGGATGTCCGTGATTCGCCACCAGCCACTGGCCTTCTCACCTTCCGGGCCGGTCATGTAATAGGACGCCTCCCCGCCGGGGGTGAATTCGTACTGGCTGAACGTCGCCGGATACGTGGGCGGGCCCCACCAGCGCTCGAGCTGGCGCGGGTCTTCCCAGATCTGCCAGACGCGCTTCACATCGGCGTCGAACTCCGCCACGAGCGTGAACCTGAGCGCCTCGGGGTTCTTGGTGGAACTGATAACCGTCATTGCCGGACCCTTCCTATTCTTCAGTGCGGATGCCCGCTTCTTCAGTGAGGATGTCTGCGATCCGGGCGACGCGCTGCCGCCAGATCGCCTCGTACCCGTCAAGCAGGCGGCGGGCTTTCTCCAGGCCGTCGTGGTTGCCCCGCACGATCTGCTCCCTTCCGCGCTTCTCCTTGGTGACCAGGGACGCGCGCTCCAACACCGCCACATGCTTCTGGACGGCGGCAAAGCTCATGGCGTAGAGGGCCGCCAGGCCGGTCACCGAGTACTCGCCCACCGTCACCCGGCGCATGATGTCCCGCCGGGTGGTGTCCGCGAACGCCTGGAAGAGGCGGTCGAGTTCGGCATCGCTAAGCTGATCTACAACCATTTGGTTGTAGGATATTGCTGCTGGGAGGTCGTGTCAATGGGTCTGCAGAGCTTCCGAGGCGCCCGCCCCGGCGCCGCTCGTCTTCGCCGGCAAGGTCCCGTCATCCTCGTACTCCACCGCGCCGGCCAGGTCGCGTCCGGCAACATATCCGAACGCCAGCGCCGGGCCGAGGTTGATGCCGCCGGCCGGATAGTGCCCGCCCATCACGCTGGCCTGGTCGTTGCCGGCGACGTACAGCCCCGGTACCGGCAGGCCGCCGTCGTCCAGGGCGCGGGAGCGGCCGTCCACGTCCAGGCCGGCGAACGTGCCAAAGCTGCCGGGGACCACGCGCACGGCGTAGAACGGGCCTTTCCCGATGGGACCGAGCGACGGGTTCGGGTGCACTGTGGCGTCGCCGCCGTAGCGGTTGAACGGCGTCGAGCCGCGGCCAAAGTCCGGATCCTCGCCAAGGGCAGCGTGGCGGTTGAACCGCTCCACCGTCTCCCTCAACCCGGCGGGGTCGATGCCGCACTTCGCGGCCAGTTCCTCGAGCGTGCGGCCCTTCCTGAGGTAGCCGGAGCGCAGGTACGGGAAGAGCGGCACGGGCAGCGGCTTGGCCATGCCCAGCGGGAACCGGCGCACGAAGCGGGAATCGGCGATCTGCCAGGCCTCCGCCTGCTCCCCCGCCGGCGTGGCCTCAAGGAGCGCCGCCACGTAGTCGTAATACCCGTTGGCCTCGTTGACGAACCGCTTCCCGGTGCGCAGGACGCCGATGCTGCCGGGCTTGGCGCGGTCCATGATGTGCGGGAACGTACCGGTCCGGCCGCTGCGGTACGGCACCAGCGATACCGGGCACCACGCGGCGGCGGACTTCACGTCGGTCCGGAAACGCACACCAACGGACAGGCCCAGGCTGATGCCGTCGCCGCTCGCTTCGGCGGGCGCCAGCGTCCAGTGTTCACGTCCGGTGGGCGCGTGCGGGAACAGTTCCTTCCGGCGCTGCACATCGTGGGGGAAGCCGCCGGCGGCCAGGACCACCCCGCGTGCGGCATTGATCCGCAGCTCCCCGTCGGGAGTTCCGACGACGGCGCCCGTCACCTTGCCGTCGCCGCCGGTCAGCAGGCGGCGGGCCGGGGTGGAGACGCGGATGTCGACGCCGAACCGGTCCGCCGACTGCAGCAGCCGTCCGGCCAGGGCAGTGCCGTTGACCAGCTGCATGTTGCGCCGGTGCGTCAGCAGGTCCAGGACGTGCAGGCCAAAGCGCCAGCCGGCGTGGAGAAGCCCGCGCGGGTTGCCCCGGGACGCGGACAGGAACCTGCCCAGGTCCTGCCCGGCCATGATGCCCATTCCCAGGAACGAGGTTTCGTACAGCTGGTGCCGCAGCTTGGCCCGCAGCTCCGGGCGGATCCGCCGGGCGTTCAGGGGCTTGGGGCCCACGGAGCGGTGCCCGGTTCCGGCGCAGGGAAGCCCGCCGTAGACGTCGTTGATCCTGGCTCCGGGGACGAACTGCAACGATGTCTTCTGGTGAAAGAAGCCCACCATGTGCGGCACGGCTTCCAGGAACGCGTCCACCCGGTCCGACTGGTAGTCGGATCCCAGCACGCCGCGCAGGTAGGTGCGGAAGGATTCCGTGTCCTCGACGACGCCGGCGGCCTTCGCCAGCGGGTTGCCCGGCGCCCAGGCCCAGCCTCCCGACCATGCCGTGGCGCCGCCGCACACGTCAGCCTTTTCCACCACCACGACCTTCAGCCCGTGGTACGCGGCGGTCACGGCGGCGGCCAGTCCGCCCGCGCCGGAGCCCACCACCAGCACGTCGCAGTCCAGCGAGGGAGTCAATTCATCAGTCCGGGAAGTCATCTTTTTGCTCCAGTGGTTCTTTCAGTGTCCGAATTCGTCTGAGTCCAGCCGCGGCGGTGCGCCAGTGTCCAGGGCATCGATGGCGGCCATTTCCGCCCCCGTAAGGGCAAAGCCGAAGACGTCGAGGTTTTCGCGCTGCCGCCGGTCGTCGGCGGACTTGGGGATAGCCACCCGGCCGGACTGGACCTGCCAGCGGAGCACCACCTGGGCCGGAGTCCTGCCGTGTTCCCGGCCGGGCCGGTGACGGCGGGGTCCGAGAGGAAACTGCCGCTGCGGCCCAGCGGGCTATAGGCGGCGGTGGCGATGCCGTGCTCGGCATGGAAGGCCAGCTGATCCAGCTGCTGGTGCTCGGGATCAATCTGCACCTGGTTGACCGGAGCGTCCAGGCCTGCCGCCTGCAGCTCCCGCAGGTGGGACGGTTTGAAGTTGGAGACGCCCCAGCACCTGATCAGCCCGTCCCCGGCCAGCCGGGTGAGCCCCTCCGCCGCTTCCACAAACCGGCCCTGGGCAGGATTCGGCCAGTGGATCAGGAAGAGGTCAAGGTAGTCGGTGCCGAGCCGGCGTGCTGCCGCTCCGAAGGCCTCGCGCACACCCTCCCTGCTATGCCACCGACTGTTGAATTTGGTGGTGAGGAACAGTTGCCAGGTGCCCAGCCCAATGAGCGGAATGACGACGCCGGGCGCCAGTTCCGCCGTCGTTCCCGGTCCCGCTGTGGTTCCGGTTGCTTCTGCTGCTGTTTCCCTCATGCTGTTGCCGCTTTCTCGGATGTTGACAACTGGGCCAGCGCGGCCTCCCTCAGCCTTCGTGCCCAGCCCAGCTCCCCCAGCCGCGCGACTGTACTCTCCGACGGCACCTCGACACTCACCGGAACATCGGCCGGAAAAACGTCTACCAGGGCGGCAAGGTCAAAGCCGCCTTCACCCGGAACACGGCGTTCCGAGCGCGACTCCGCCACCAGCGCCTCACGGTCGGCCGGACGTCCGACCGGTCCGTCGCACAGCTGCAGCAGCGGCACCAGCTCCAGGTTCGCCTCGAGCTCCCGCCACTGATCCGAGCCCGGGACCGCGCCGAAGCGGTTCAGGTGCAGCGCGTCCGCCACGATGCTGCAGCCCGAGGTGCGGGCCAGGGCAACCGCGGCGGGGATGGAGTTCACCGCCTGGTAGGAGATGGGCTCGAGCGTGGGCACGATTCCATAGTTGCGGCCGTCCTCGGCCATGCGGGCCAGGGTGTCCGAGAGGCGTGCGGTGTCGGGGTCGGACGCGGCCACGGTCAGGGATGCGGCACCGAGGGCCTGCCCGGCTTCCATCATGGCCAGCCACGCGCTGCGCCGGTCGGTGCCGTCCAGCAGCAGGAACTCGATGTCGCGGACGGTGACCCCGGCGTCGGCCATCCGGGCCAGGGTCTCCTTCAGCATCGGCGACCCCGGCTGCAGGTCGTAGGGCCGCTCGGTGGGAGTGACGGCGCGGACGCGGGCACCAATGAAATCGAATCCGGCCTCTGCGGCGATGGCCACCAGCTGCGGCGGTGCGGTGTTGAGGAGGGACAGCTGGGCCAGGCCCAGCGGGCGGCGCGGTGCGTTCATGATGCTGCTCCGTTCATGGTGAGTTCGAGGGGGCTGTCTGCGGGGTCTGCGGCGAGTGCCGCGGCGATCCGCTGCGCGGCGTCGTAGCCGCTTTTCACCGCGTTGGAGGCGATGGCGGGGGTCCGGTCAGCCACTGTCCCGGCGAACACCACCGGCACGCCGGCGGCCCGGGTCAGGTCCGCTTCGCGCTCCTCAACGGGGACGGTCCCGTCCAGCGGGAGCACGGAACGGGACACCAGGAGGCTTCCCGGAGCGTCCAGCCATTCGTCCCCACCAGGACCCGATATCCGGACCCGGCCGCCGTCGTATTCCTCGATCGCGGCACCCAGCCTGATCCGGACCCGCGGATTCTGTTCGAGCCGGGGCACCGCAAGGATCTTGGCCCGCCGCCCGGATTCGGGTGCAAGCACCTCCTGCGGCCCCACCAGCAGCACGGCCGTGCCGCGGTCCGCGAGGGTGTCCGCCAGGCTCATCGCCACGGAGTCGGCGCCCCAGATGGTCACCGCGTCCGGGTAGCCGCTGCCGTTGAGCACTTCCGGATGGACTGCCAGCCAGTCGCGCACATCCATGACGCCGGGCAGATCGGCGCCGGGGAAACCCGCCCCGGGCCGCGTCCCGCCAGTGGCCAGCACGACGGCGTCGGCCCCGGTCTCGCGGGCCGGCGCGGACAGATCGGCAACGTCCACCCGCTGGCCCAGCCGCACCCGGATGCCCAGGCGGTCATTCTCGGCGGCGGACCAGTCGGTGAACCGGTGGAAATCCGGCGTCGACTTCATCCGTTCCGCGAGGGCGAGCTGCCCGCCCTGCCGGTCGCCGTCGTCGAGCACGGTGACCTGCGCACCTGCCACGGCGAGCTCCCGGGCGGCGGTGAGGCCGGCGGGTCCGGCCCCCACCACCGTGACCCGGGCGCCGGGGCGCACGTCCGGCGTCGCAAGCGGAACCCGCGAGCGCCCGACGGCGGGGTTGACGGTGCAGGTGACCTGCCCCTGGCCGAGGGTGTCGATGCAGACGTTGCACGCGATGCAGGGGCGGTATGCCTCGCCGCGGAGCACGCCGCCCACAAAGGCGGGGTCGGCGTGGATGGCCCGGGCCAGGCTGACAAAATCGCAGATGCCGTCGCCCAGGACCTCCTCGATGACGGCCGGCGAGTTCAGCCGCCCGGCCATGCCCAGCGGAAGCCCGAACTGCCGGTACGCCGCGGCATAGTCGCGGAGCAGGCCGGGCTTCCACTCGCCGGGCTGCACGATCCATTCGCCGGCGTCGTAGCTGCCCGCGGACAGGTCGAGGAAGTCCAGCTGGTCCAGGTGGGCCTTGGCGATGATGGCCACCTGGTCCTCCGCGCTGATGCCGTCCGCCGGCCCCTCAAGAACCGAGACCCGGACGCCGATGATGGCGTCCGGCGCGGCCTCTCGGACGGCGTCGATCACCAGGTTCAGGAAGTGCTCTGGCGCGGCAAACTCGTCGGTGCGGTGGTTGGAGATGGGCGACATGAACTGGTGGATCAGGTACCCGTGCGCGCCGTGGATGTTGATCACGTCGAAGC
Source organism: Arthrobacter sp. NPDC056727 (assembly GCF_042790555.1). Classification (NCBI taxonomy): domain Bacteria; kingdom Bacillati; phylum Actinomycetota; class Actinomycetes; order Micrococcales; family Micrococcaceae; genus Arthrobacter; species Arthrobacter sp. NPDC056727. The sequence continues at coordinate 63,325 of NZ_JBHTZA010000019.1, forward strand.
CCGCGGCCACCGCCCGCCGTGCCGCGGCGGCGTAGGAGGCCACGAGCTCATGGCATTCGCCGCTGGTCAGTTCCCGCGGCACCTCCCCGCCGGCCACCGCGCACGGCACCGGCGACGGCGCCACGTTCTTGTGGCCCGACACCGCCGTCTGCGCGGTCCGGCCGCCGTGGTTAAGTTCGACGGCGGCCAGCGCACCTTCCGCGTGCAGCGCGTCAGTGAGCCGGCGGAGCCCGGGAAGCATCTCGTCGGCGTGCAGCCCGAGCTGGTGCGTGCGGCCCTTGCCGTCGGCCCGGACATAGGTGGCTTCTGTCGTGACCAGGCCGAGGCCGGCCCGGGCCCGGGTGACGAGGTAGTCGATGTACTGCTCGGTGATGCGCCCGTCCGGGGTGCCGTAGTTGCGTTCCATCGGGGCGGAGGCGAGCCGGTTGCGGAGGGTCCGCGGCGTGCGGCCGTTCCGGCCCAGGGTGAGCGGGCGGACGGCGTGGCGGGAGTTGTGCTCCGTCATGGCTCAGCCTGCCGCTTCCGCCGGAACGCGGGTGCCGCCTGAAACCTCGACGTCGGCCGGCACCTGGACGCGCACCGGAAACTCGGCGTCAGCGATCCGGACGGGGCGCCCGGTGCGGGAGGATTCGTAGACCGCCAGCAGGATGCGCAGCGACTTCAGGGCATCCTTGCCGGTGATGGCAGGCTCGGTGCCGGCGTCCAGCGCCTGCACGAAGTCGCGGACCTGGCTGGTGTGGTGCGGAATCAGCTGGCCGTTGATGGTGGAGAGGTCCACGTTCGGCTCCACGCCCTCGGGATGGACCGGCTCCACCGTGATCTTTTCCCCCACCGCCCATAGGTCGAGCCGGCCGTCGCTGCCCTCGGGGAACTCCGTGAGCGATGCCGATGCCCCTGTTTCGCCGGTGATCCGGAGCTGGATGCCCAGGTTGGGGGACACCGCCGTCGACGCTTCCAGCGTTGCCATGGCACCGGAGGTGAAGGTGATGACGGCCGTGGCGGAGTCCTCCACCTCGATGTAGTCGCCGTGCCGGTAGGTGTTGACCCTCCCGTAGACCTCCGCCACGTCGCCGAGGTACCACTGCAGCAGGTCGATCTGGTGGATGGCCTGCGTCATGAGCACGCCGCCGCCGTCGTTCTCCCAGGTGCCGCGCCAGGCATCCCGTGAATAGTATTCCGGCGCGCGGTGCAGCATCACAGAGCACTGGGCCATCAGCGGCCGGCCCAGCGTCCCGTCGTCGATGGCCGAGCGGATCCGCTGCGCAGCGGGCCAGAAGCGCCGCTGGAACAGTGCCCCGAACTGCACTCCGGCGTCCTCGCAGGCAGCCACCATCCGCTCGGCCGGCTCCAGCCGGGTGGCGATGGGCTTTTCGCACAGCACATGGGCCCCTGCCGCCGCGGCCCTGAGCACCACGTCCTCATGGGTCGGGTGCGGCGTGCAGACCGACACGATGTCCACGCCCAGCGCCAGGAGCTCATCCACGGTGCTCACCGCAGTCGGCACGTCCCAGGCCCGGGCGGTGGCGCGTGCCCGGTCCAGGTCGATGTCGCACACGCCGACCACCTGGACGTTGTCCAGGGCGGCGAAGGCCTCGAGGTGGTTGCGGGAGATGGCGCCGCAGCCCACGATTCCGGCTCGGTATGTGCGGGGGGCGGTTGCTGACGGGGTCATGGTTCCAACTTTCTTTCTGGGTGGGCGGGTGCCGGGTTACTGGGCCGGGGCCTTGGGGTCAGGCGCGGCCCGGGGTATCAGGCGGACATCCGGCGCTGGCGCGGCAGGCCAAGCTCCTCGAGCGGGGTCCTGTGGGTTTCTCGAGCCGTGGCGATGGCGATCGCGGAGACCGCCAGGCAGGCCACAGTGAAGCCAGCCACGGGGACCCAGCCTCCGGGTCCCGGCTGGGCCAGGAGGGTGGCGATGGCGGGGGCGAAGCCGGTGAGGATCAGGCCCACCTGGCTGCCGATGGCCATCCCGGAGTAGCGGACCGGTGCCGGGAACATCTCGGGGAAGAAGACTGTCCAGACGCCGTTCCAGCAGGAGTAGAAGACGGACATGTTCAGGAACCCGAAGACGAAGATCAGGGCGATGTTGTGCTCGCTGATGGCCCAGAAGTAGCCGAACGAGGTGACGGCGCAGCCGAGGGCGCCCACCAGCAGCACTTTCTTGCGCCCGAACCGGTCCGAGATGATGCCGGCCAGCGGAATGGTGAACATGGACAGGCCGATGGTGACGGCGTTGACCGTAAGCATCAGGGTCCGGTCCAGGCCGATGCCCTTGCCGGTGGCGTAGGCCAGGGCGTACACGGTAAAGGTGGTCTGCATGACGGAGAACAGCATCACCAGGGCCACGCGCAGGACGTCGCGCCACTGCGTTTTGAGCACCGCGGCCGCCGGGATGCCCCTGGGCTTCGTCGTCTCCACGGCCTCTTCGAACACGGGCGGTTCCTCCAGCCGGGTGCGGATCCAGTAGGCGACCAGCAGCACCACGGCGGACAGCCAGAACGGGACCCGCCAGCCCCAGCCCAGCAGCTGCTCCTCGGGGAGGGCGGCGAGCGGGATGAACACCACGGTGGAGAGCACCATGCCGGACGCATAGCCGGTCATCACAAAGCTGGTGAAGAAGCCGCGGCGTCCTTCCGGGGAGTGCTCCATGGTCAGGGTGGAGGCACCTGCGGCCTCGGCTCCGGCGGAGAATCCCTGCGCCAGCCGGCCAGCCAGCAGGAGCGCCGTGGCCCAGTAGCCGATCTGGTCATAGGTGGGCAGGAAGCCGATGCCGATGGAGGCCACGCCCATGATCACCAGCGTGATCATCAGCGCCTGCTTGCGGCCGATTTTGTCGCCGAAGTGGCTCATGATGACGCCGCCCAGCGGCCGGGCCAGGTAGCCGACGCCGAAGGTGGCCATGGCGCCGAGCAGGCCAACCACCGGGTCTCCTCCGGGGAAGAAGATTTTCGGGAACACCAGCGCTGCGGCCGTGCCGTAGATGAAGAAGTCGTAGTACTCCAGCGTGGATCCCAGGAAGGAAGCCAGGGCGGCCTTCCGCGGGGTCTTTGCCGGGAGGCTTTCCGCGGGCTTCAGGAGGGCCTGCTCCAGGACGGCGGTCTCCGCGGCGGGGGTTGGGGGCTGGACGTGTCCCATAGGTTCTCCTCATTGAGTTTCCAGGGCGGCCGCCACCGAAATTGGCGGGGCCGAAAGTGTTGAGCCTGCACCGTGACCGGTGCCAGTCGCTCTGGAGGAAAACACTAGGAGGGAGGAATAGCGCGGCGGCCAAACTTCCCGTTCAACGGGATGCCGCTTCGCGGAGTTGCTACACGGCCAGGCGGCTAAAGCCGCAGGTCAGGCTCCCTGGAGCCAGGGCCGCGTGCCGTACGGACGCCGTTCTGCGCCCATGGTCCGGGAGAGGCCGCGTCCCGCGGCCACCAGTACGGGGAGGACCACTTTGGGGTCCTCATCCGCCGTTGGAATGACGACGGCGATCGCTCCGATCACGCTGTTGCCCTCGCCAAAGACGGGGACGGCGAAGGCGGTGTTCTCCTCCACCAGCACGCCGGCCATGCGCACGTAGCCGCGCTCCCGGATCAGGGCCAGCTGGGCGCGCAGGCGCGCAGGATCGGTCTCCGTGGCGGCCGTGGTTTTTTCGAGCGGGCCTGCCAGGAACCGTTCCTGCACGTCGCGCGGCATGTGCGCCATCATGGCCATCCCGGAGGACGTGTTGTGGATCAGGAGCCTGCCGGCCACGGCGGCGAGGTTGGTGGCGGTGCCGTGCCGGTCCAGCTGTTCCAGGTACAGCACGGTGCCGGAACCGACGTCGGGAATGGAGAGCGAAACCTGTTCCCGGACGGCGGCGTGGACGCCTTCGAGGAACGGAAGGCCCCGCCGTCGGAATTCCTCGAGGGGGTTGCTGCGGGACGCAAGTTCCCACATCTTCATGCCGACGCCGTAGTCACCGGCGTCGCTGCGGTTCAGCAGCCCGCTGTCCACCAGGTCGTTGGCGAGCCGGTGGGCGGTGCTGCTGGACATGCCGGTAGCGCGGACCAGTTCGCTCAGCGACATCCGCGGGCGGCCCTTCGAAAAGGCATCCAGGATCTTCACCACGCGCTGGATGACCGATTCGCCGGAGGGCGAGTTGGCCATCAGGCCCGCCGCAGCCCGGCTGCGCCCCCGCCGTAGTCCAGCCCGATCTGCCGGGCGGCCTCCTGCAGGCGCGGCACCACCGATTTCTCGATGTCCTCGGCCGGCGAACGGTGGGTCTGCAGCGAGACGTTGACGGCCGCCACCACATCATGGCCGCGCCAGACCGGCACGGCCACGCCGCGCAGCCCCTCCTCCAGCTCCTGCGAAACCATGGACCACCCCCTGGCCCTGGCGCGTTCAATTTCCGCCCGCAACTGCTCCAGGCTGGCAACCGAGTGCTCGGTCAGTTTCTGCAGCCGGACGTTTTCGAAGTACGCCTGCTGGCCGTCCTCGGTCAGCCCGCCCAGCAGCACCCGCCCCATCGAGGTTGCCCAGGCCGGGAACCTGGTGCCCACGGTAATGGTGACACTGAGCAGCCGCGGCGAGGGCACACACGCGACATACACGACGTCGGCCCCGTCCAGCACGCAGAGCGAGGTGGTCTCGTTCAGCTCGGCCGCGAGGGTTTTCAGGTGGCGGTCCGCGATGGCCGGAAGCTCGAGGTTGGCCAGGTAGGACCGGCCGATGTCCAGCGTGCGGGCCGTCAGCTCGAAGTGCGTCCCGTCCGCACGCAGGTAGCCCAGGTCAGCCAGTGTGAGGAGGAAGCGGCGGGCAGAAGCCCTGGTCACGTCCGCCGCGGCAGCCACCTGGGACACCGTCAGCCGCGGCGAGTTCGGGGTGAACGCCAGGAGCACATCGAACGCCTTCTCCACCGATTTCACGAAGTAGGCCGGCTGTTCGTCCATGGGCTCCCTGCACCTCAAGCTGCGCTGTTCCTGACCTACCAAGAATACGGGCCGCCGCCGGGCACAGGGCCGGCCAAACAACAACGGATTGTGAGTCACTTCACTCTGCGCTATCCTCTTTCTAGTCGCATATCGCACGCCTGTTCGCGATACGCACAAATTCAAAAAACCCGGACCCCGTCTTTCAGTGCGGAAGGACCCCCTGCAATGACCGATCTCGCCCCCAATGTCAGCGCCGAGGCGAAGCAATACCGGCTCAAGCGCGCCAAAAAGGCCGCCCTCGCCGCCTTCCTCGGCGGTGCGCTGGAGTACTACGACTTCTTCATCTACGCCACGGCCGCCTCCCTGGTCTTCTCCAAGATCTTCTTCCCGGCGGGCGATGCGACCGTCGCCCTCATCGCCTCGTTTGCCACCTTCGGGGTTGCCTACGTGGCGCGCCCCTTCGGCGCCGTCGTCTTCGGCCACCTGGGGGACAAAATCGGCCGCAAGAACACCCTGGTCCTGACCCTGGTGCTCATGGGATCCGCCACCTTCCTGATCGGTGCGCTCCCGGACTTCAGCGCCGCCGGCTACTGGGCACCCGCCCTGCTGGTACTCCTGCGCCTGATGCAGGGCCTGTCCGCCGGCGCCGAAACCGCAGGCGCCTCCGCGCTGTCCACCGAGGAGGCTCCGGAGGGCCGCCGCGGCTTCTTCGCCAGCTTCGCCATGAGCGGCATCTCCGCCGGCATCGTGCTGGCCTCGCTCGCGTTCCTGCCCGTGGCCGCAATGAGCGAAGCCGACCGGCTCGCCTGGGGCTGGCGCATTCCGTTCTGGCTCTCGCTGGTGGTACTCGTGGTCGCCTACCTGGTCCGGCGCTCCCTTGAGGAACCTGAGGTGTTCGAGGAAAAGCACGACCACGGCGAACTGGTAAAGCTCCCGTTCGCCAAGATGTTCAAGACGCACCCGGCGCAGTTCTTCCAGGTTGCCCTGATGTCCTTCGAAACGGTCACCAACACGTTCATGCAGTCCTTCGGCCTCGCCTATGCCGTGTCCGTCGGCGTGCCGGCGTCGACGATGCTGTGGGTCAGCATCGTTGGCAACGTCATCGCCATGGCCTCCCAGCCGCTGATGGCCCACCTTTCCGACCGTTTCGGCCGGCGTCCGGTGTTCATCGCCGGCGTCCTGGGGTCCGGCGTGATGATCTTCGTCTACTTCTCGGTGATCGCCACCGCCAATATCCCCATGATCTTCCTCGCCAGCACCGTGATCACCGCCGGCACGTACTCGATGTCCAACGCGATCTACCCGGCCTGGTTCTCCGAGCTGTTCAACGTCAAGGTCCGGTACTCGGGCATGGCCATCGGCCTGCAGATCGGCATCCTGTGCGCCGGCTTCACCCCGCTGCTGGGCACCGCGCTGGTCGGCGCCGACAAGGCCAACTGGGGTCCCGCCGCCTGGATCGTCGCGGCCTCCTCCCTGCTGGCTGTGGCCGGAGCGTACTGGGCCCGCGAAACCCACAAGACCCCGCTGCGCGAGCTGGGCAACCCGGTCCGCTAACCACCGGGGACTGGAGTTTTTGTCCATTTGTCGCGACTTCAGGGGCTTTTAGCGGCCATTATCTGTACAAAAACTCCACACGAAAGCGCGAACCAGCAGATGGTGCCCCCAGGTTGCTAACTTGGGGGCACCATCCGCGTCTTCGGATTGGCCTTCTTCAAGGCACAGGAGGAACTGCATGGAGCTTCGGCAGATCGAGGCTTTCCTTGCCGTGGCCGAGGAGCTGCACTTCGGCCGCGCGGCGCACCGTCTCCGCATGGCCCAGTCACCGCTGAGCCAGACCATTCGGAAGCTCGAGAAGGAGCTCGGCTCGGAGCTGTTTCAGCGCAGCACCCGTTCGGTGGCGCTGACGACGGCGGGTGTCGCCTTTCTTCCCCATGCCCGCCGGGTCATCGACGAACTTGATCTCGCCCGGCGTTCCGCCGTCACCGCGCCCGGCACGTTTTACGGCCGGCTCAGCATCGGCTTCTCCGGGGCGCTGAACCACCGGACCCTTCCCCCGCTGACCCGGGCGCTCCGCCACCGCTACCCCGCCCTGGACCTGACCCTCACCGGAGGGCTGCTGACCCAGGACGCGCTGCGGCAGCTCCGGAACGGTTCGCTGGACCTGGCCTTCGTCGGGCTTCCGCTGGACGCTGGCGCCCTCTCCACCCGCAGCATCGCCCTGGAGCAGCTGGGCGCCACCGTGCCGGTGGACCACCCTTTGGCGGAGCGGCCGGCGATCGGGCTCGCCGAGCTGTCCGACGACGGTTTTGTCACCATGCGCGCCGCGCAGGGATCCACCCTCCGTGAGGCCATCTTCGCGGCCTGCGCCGCCGCGGGGTTCCGGCCCAAAGTGGCGCAGGAAGTTACCGACCCCTACACCGCACTGTCGCTCGTTGCCGGCGGCGTCGGTGTGAGCCTGATGCCCTCCTCCGTCGCCAGCATCATGCCCGGCGGCACCGTGTTCATTCCGCTGACCGGCAGTGTCCCCCCGCTGGAGTCAGGTCTCGCGTGGAACCCCGCCGACGTCTCCCCGGCCCTGGCGCTTGCCCTGGCCGTCGCAGAGGAAGTCCTCCCCACCCCGGCCGGCTGAGTCCGCGCCGGTTCCGCAGGCACCCAAGCCGGCCTGCCGCCGTCGTGCACTATGTGTTTTCCACACATATTCATTGACCAAATAAGTGTTGGACGCGGCACAATCGCGATGGCCACGATGGAGGAACAACCACCAGCTCAACGATGAGGACACACCCATGGGAACCTTCGCTGTCACCTACGCCTACTCCGCCGCCACGTCCGCCGGCCGGGACGAACACCGCCCCCGCCACGTGGAATTCCTGCAGGCACAGTTCGACGACGGCCGGCTGGTGAAGAGCGGCCCCTTCGGTCCAGGGGAGGATCCCGGCGCGCTGCTGATCATCGAGGCGGATTCGAAGGCCGACGCCGAAGCGCTGATAGACCAGGACCCGTTCTACCGCAACGGCCTCGTGGAGCAGCGCAGCATCCGGCAGTGGAACGTCGTCTTCGGTGCGGACACCCGTGCCGGCGCCGACCGGAACTAGGAGCCCGGCATGCTGAGCGCCCGCACCGTCGCCAAGGAAACCATCCGCTACGAGGACATTCCGGAGCCGGCCCTGGAAGCCGGCCATGCCCTGGTCCGCGTCCACAACGTCACCCTGTGCGGAACCGACCTGCACATCTGGGAGGACGACTACCCGGCCGGACTGCCCGTTATCCAGGGCCATGAATTCGCCGGCATCGTCGAGGCCATCGGAACCAACACCGCCGGCATCCGGGCCGGTGACCGGGTTGCCGTCAGCCCGATGGTCTACTGCGGAAAATGCCGGCCGTGCCGACTGGGACGGTTCAACGTCTGCGAGAACATCGGCTGCATCGGCTGCTACTCGGACGGAGCACTGGCGGAACTGGTCAGCGTGCCGGTGGAGAAGCTGTGCCCCGTGCCGGACGGCCTGGAACTGGATCTGGCGGCCATGGCCGAACCCGCCTCCATCGCCATGCAGGCCGTGAACCGGGGCCGGCCCGTGTCCGGCGAAACTGCCCTGGTGCTGGGCAGCGGTCCGATCGGGCTGCTCGCCGCGCTGTACCTGACGGACCTCGGCGTGCGGGTGGCCTGCGCCGACACCGAGCCGGACCGGCTGGAGCTGGCTGCTGCCTTTGGCGCCGTGGACACGCTGCTGGTGGATCCCCGTTCGGCGTTCCCGAGCGCGGACCAGGCCCTCCGGCTGGGTGCGCTGACTGATTCCTCCGGGCCGGAGCTGGTCATCGAGGCCACGGGTGTTCCGTCCTCGCTGGAGAACGCCATCCGGCTGGTGGCCAGTGCCGGGCGGATTGTCCAGGTAGGGATCTCGGCGCGAACCGCCTCCGTGCCCATGAACACCATCCCCTTCAAGGAGATCGACCTGCTGGGCAGCCGCAACAGCCTGAACCTCATTCCGGCGGGGCTGGAACTGCTGGCCCGGCACCGGTCCCAGGCGCGTGCGCTGTTGACGCACCGGTTCCGCTTCGAGAACCTGCACCAGGCCTTCGAACTGATGCGCAGCCGCACCGAGCCGGTGGGCAAGATCGTGGTGGACTTGCCGGGGGCGGCGGCATGAGCGGCGCGCCGAAGAGCCCGCTGCTCACCCCCGGGAACATCTCGGGCACCTACGACGTGGTGGTCGCAGGCAGCGGCGCGGCCGGCCTGGTCGCGGCGATCCGGGCGGCCGACGCCGGGCCGCGGGTCCTCGTAGCCGAGAAGGCGGCGCTGCTCGGCGGAACCACGGCTGCGGGAGGCGGCGTCATGTGGGCGCCGAACAACCATCTGGCCCGCAGCGCCGGCTACCGGGACAGCCACGAGGACGGCGTCGCGTACCTCACCGAAGCTGCGGGGCACGTGCTGAGCCCCGAGGAGGTGGAGTGGTACGTCAGCACCGCGCCGCGCGCCGTCGCCTATCTCGACGCCGAAACCCGGCTTTCGCTGACGCCGATCGCCCGCCCGGACTACCACATGGAATGGCAGGGCGCGGCCGACGGCGGACGAGGCCTGGACAACGACGCCTTCGACCCGTCGGGGCACCCGGGCCTCGCGGAGGCGATCCGGCCGTCCTCGTATTTTCCGCTGCTGACCATGACCGAACGCGACCGGCTCAACGGCCGGGCGGCGGATCCGGACCTGTTGGCACGGCGGGCAGCCACTGGCGTGCGGACCATGGGCGGCGCGCTGGTGGGATCCCTGCTGGCGAGCGCCCTGGACCGCGGCGTGGAGATCGCGGTCTCCACGCCGGTCGAAGACCTGGCCCGCGACGGGGACAAATGGTCGGTGACCCTCGGCGGCGCCGCAGCCCGCAGAACCGTGTCCGCGGCCGCCGTCGTCCTCGCCTTCGGCGGCTTCGAATGGAACCCGCGGCTCCGGCAGGCGTTCCTGCCTTTTCCGGTGACGCCCATCAGCGCGCCGTCCAACGAGGGCGACGGCCTGGAGCTGGGCCTGAAGGCAGGCGCCGCCGTGGCCGACATGACCGCCATCTGGGGAGTGCCGGTGATTTCCGAGGCGTCCCACGAGTACGACGGCGTGCGGTCCGGCCGGATGGGGAACGTGGAAATGACCCTGCCGGGCTCGATCACCGTGAATGCCGCCGGGAGGCGGTTCGTCAACGAGGCGCTGAACTACCACGATGCCTGCCGGGTGTTCGCCTCCGTTGACCCGCAGACCGGGCGCCAGCAAAACAACCCGGCGTGGCTCGTCTTCGATGCGGCGTACCTGTCGAAATACCCGGTGGCGGGCTCCGCTCCGGGGGCTCCTGCGGGCTGGATGACTTCCGGGGACTCGCTGGAGGAGCTGGCCGGAAACGTCGGGATCGACCCCGCCGGGCTGGCCGCCACGGTGGCCCGGTTCAACGGCGACGCTTCGCAGGGTGTGGATACCGAGTTCCACCGCGGCGCCACACCCCAGGACCGCTTCCTTGGCGACGCCGCCAACACGCCCAACCCGTGCCTGGCCCCGCTCAGTTCGGCTCCGTACTACGCCGTCCGGATTTCCGCCGGCGTACTGGGAACCTCGGGCGGGCTGGATACCGACTTCTCCGGCCGCGTCCTGGACCGGCACCGGCAGCCGATCCCCGGACTCTACGCGGCGGGCAACGTCTCAGCAGGCGTCTTCCGCAACAACTACCCCGGCGGCGGGGCGACCCTCGGCTCGGCCATCACCCGCGCCTTCGCCGTCGGCGAGCATTTGGCCGAGTTTTTGTCCATTTGTCGCGACTTCAGGGGCGTTTAGCGGCCATTATCTGTACAAAAACTCCAAACCAAAGAAGGACGACGGCGGGACCATCCGCCGTCGTCCTCTTTCCTGTGATGCAACTCATGGAAAGCTCTTGACAAACTTGTACAACTTTTTCCATACTTGGGGAGAAGGGTTTCAACGAAGCAACTGGAGGACCGCATGGCGGCAAAACTTACGGACGTCGCAAAGCTCGCGGGCGTCTCGCTCGCCACCGCGTCACGGGCGTTCGGCGACCCCGGCCGGCTCGCCGCCGAAACGCGGCAGAAGGTCATGGACGCGGCCGCCCAGCTTGGGTACGACGTCCCGGGCCTTAACGGCAGCCGCACTTTCGGCGTCGTGGTCCCGGACATCTCCAACGCCGTGTTCGCCGCGCTCATCAAGGCCATCCAGGACCAGGCCTGGCACGGCCGCCACCGCATGGTCCTCGCCGACACCGGTGAATCCTCCGCCCGCGAGCGCGACCACCTGGCAGCCTTCGCCACCGGCGTGGACGGCATCATCCTTTGCTCCCCGCGACTCCCGTCGGAGCAGATCCACAACCTCGCCGGCAACGCGCCTCTCGTGGTGATCAACGGCGAAGCCGACCAGGCCGCCCGCGTGCTGATGGAAGCCGGCGAAGGAATCCGGCAGGCGGTCGAGCACCTCCACGCCCTCGGCCACCGCAAGCTCGCCTACATCCCGGGGCCGGCTTCCTCCTGGGCCAACGGCCAGCGGCTCGCAGCCATCACCCGCCTTTGCGGGGAATGGGGCATCGAACTGGTCACCGTGGGCAACCAGAACGCCACGGTCGACGGCGGCCTGGCCGCCGCCGCCTCGGTGGTCGCCAGCGGCGCCACGGCAGTCATCGCCTACAACGACCTCGTAGCCATCGGCATGCTTGCCGGCGCGCGGACGCTCGGCTACCACTGCCCCGAGGACATCAGCGTGGTGGGCATCGACGACCTCGACATCGCCGCGGCCGCCGAACCCGGGCTCACCTCCGTCCGCGTTCCCATAAGCCGCAGCGGCTCCCTCGCCCTCGAACTCCTCCTCGAACAGATCGCCGGCAAGCCCACCGCCACCGAGGCGGTCCACCTCAACTCGCAGCTCATCGTGCGCGGCTCCACGTTCGCCGCCCGCAACGCCAGCCAGACCCTCCAGGGAAAGTAACCATGAGAATTGTCATCGCAGACTCCAACCTGATGCCCCAGCGCGCCATCTTCGAGGCGGCGCTGCCGGAAGGCACCGTCACGTCCTGGCACGACAGCTGGAACGAGCACTCCGTCCTGACCGACCTCAAGGACGCCGACGTCTACGTCGGGCCCAAGTTCACCGCCGCGATGGGCGCCGAAGCGAGGAACTTGCGGCTGGTGCACGTGGGCGGTGCCGGCTACGACGGCATCGACGCGGACGCCCTTCCGGCCGGTGCCGTCTGTGCCAACACCTTCCACCACGAAGGCTCCATCGCCGAACACATCGCCACCGTGCTCGTGGCTCTGCGCCGCAACCTGCTGGGCCAGGACGCCGCCCTGCGCACCGGCGTGTGGTCCTCCTCGGTCTACTCCCCGGACATCCGCCAGCCCGAAACCCTGCGCGGCGCGGTGGTCACCTTCCTCGGCTTCGGCCACATCGGCAGCGCCGCCTGGAAACTGCTGCAGGCCTTCGGCGCCGAGGGCATCGCCATCACCCGCAGCGGCTCCGTCAACGCTGACGAGCACGGCCTGCGCTGGACCGGCACCACGGACCGCCTGGGCGAAGCCCTCAGCGAATCCGATGTGCTGGTGGTCAGCATCCCGCTCGACGCCGGAACCACCTCCCTGATCGGCGCGGCTGAACTGGACGAACTCGGTCCCAACGGGCAGATCGTCAACGTCGCCCGCGGCCCCGTCGTCGACGAAACCGCGCTCTACGACGCCCTCAAGGACCGCCGGATCGCCGGCGCCGCCATCGACGTCTGGTACCAGTACCCGGGCACCGACGGCCGCGGCGAACCCTCCGCCCTGCCGTTCGGCCGGCTCGACAACGTCATCATGACCCCGCACTCCTCCGGCGTCACCGCCGAAACCTTCCGCGGCCGTGCCCGCGAGATCGCCGAAAACATCACCCGACTGTCCAAGAACCAGCCACTGAAGAATGTAGTGATTTCCCGATGACCCGAAAAATCGTCGACGTCGACGTCCTCGTCACCAGTCCCAGCCGCAACTTCGTCACCCTGAGGATCACCACCGACGACGGCATCGTCGGCTGGGGCGACGCCACCCTGAACGGCCGTGAGCTCGCGGTGGCCAGCTACCTCCGCGACCACCTCGCCCCTGCCCTGCTGGGCCGGGACGCAGACCGCATCGAAGACACCTGGCAGTACTTCTACCGCGGCGCCTACTGGCGGCGCGGGCCGGTGACCATGGCCGCCATCGGCGCGATCGACCTGGCCCTGTGGGACATCAAGGGCAAGGCCCTCGACGTCCCCGTCTACCAGCTGCTCGGCGGCGCCGCGCGGGACAGGATCCTCACCTACACCCACGCCACCGGCTGGGACGTTCCCGAGCTCCTCGACTCCGTGGACCGACGCCGGGAACAGGGCTTCCGCGCCGTCCGCGCCCAGTCCGGCGTGCCCGGCCTGGACAAGGTCTACGGCGTCACGAAGGGCGCCGCCAGCTACGAACCGGCGGGCCGCGGCGCCGGCCCCGTCGAAGAGGACTGGGACACCTCCGCCTACCTCCGCCATGCCCCGAAGGTCCTCTCCGCGGTCCGCGAGCACGTGGGCCCGGACCTCAAGCTCCTCCACGACGTGCACCACCGGCTCAACCCCACCGAGGCCGCCCGGCTGGCCCGGTCCCTGGAGGACGTGGACCTGTTCTGGCTCGAGGACGTCACCCCTGCTGAAAACCAGCGGCTCCTGCGCACCCTGCGGCAGCAGACCACCATCCCGCTGGCCATCGGCGAGGTCTTCAACACCGTCTGGGACTGCGAGCACCTCATCACCGAACGCCTGATCGACTTCATCCGCACCGCCGTCGTCCATGCCGGAGGCATCTCCCACGTTCGCAAGATCCTCGCCCTCGCGGAGGTCTACCAGATCAAGGGCGCACCGCACGGCCCCTCCGACGTCTCACCGATCAACCTCTCCGCCTCGCTGCACCTGGGCCTGGCCACCAGCAACTTCGCCATCCAGGAATACATGGGCTACGACCCCCTGGTGTCCGAGGTGTTCCAGTCCAGCTTCCGCTTCGAGGACGGCTACCTCCACCCCGGCGACGAGCCCGGCCTCGGTGTGCACGTGGACGAGGACGCCGCCGCACGCTTCCCGTACAAGCAGGCCTACCTGCCCATCGCCCGCGAGCTCGACGGCTCCATGAAGGACTGGTAACCATGGCTTCCACTCCCCCGCTGTCCGCGGCCACCCCCGGCATCCGCCGGCGGTCCGCAGCACCGGCCGCCGGGATCGTGCACCTGGGCCTCGGCAACTTCCACCGCGCCCACCAGGCCGTCTACACGGACGCCGCCGTCACCGCCCACGGCGGCGACTGGGGCATCATCGGCGTCGCCAGCCGGTCCGCCGCCATCCCGGACGCGATGCACGCCCAGGACATGCTGTACACCGTCGTGGAAATCTCGCCCGAGGGCTCCAAATTCTCCATCCCCCGGGTCCACACGGATGCCTTCACCGCGGCCGCCGATCCTGGCCGCGTGGTCAAGACCATCGGGGACGCCGGCACCCGCATTGTTTCCCTGACGGTCACGGAGAACGGCTACAACTACGCCCCCGCCACCGGCTCGCTGAACCTGCAGGACCCCGCCATCAGGCATGACCTCGCCAATCCCGGCACGCCGGGGACGCCGATCGGGCAGATCGTCCGCGGCCTGCAGCACCGGTCCCGGACGCACGGCGAACCGGTGACCGTCCTCAGCTGCGACAACCTCGCCGACAACGGCCATCACACGCAGCGGCTGGTCCGTGAATTCGCCTCGCTGCTCCCGCCCGCCGAAGCCGCGGAGGTTCTGGCCTTTCTCGACACCCGCACCAGCTTCCCCTCCTCAATGGTGGACCGGATCGTGCCGGCCACCACCGACCATTACCGCAGCCTGGTCGCATCCCAGTGCGGCTACACCGACCGGATCCCCGTCCCGGCCGAGCCGTTCACCATGTGGATCGTCGAGGACAACTTCATCGCCGGGCGCCCCACTTGGGAAGCGGGCGGCGCGGTGTTCTCCGACGAGGTGGCCGGCTATGAGCAGCTGAAGGTCCGCCTGCTCAACGGCACGCACTCCCTCATCGCCTACCTCGGAGCCCTTACCGGCGCCGTCACCATCCCGGACTCCGTCTCGCACCCTGACATCGAACTGGCCGCCCGCTCCGTCTTGCGGAACGAGTACCTGCCCAGCGTTTCGGTACCGTCCGGCGTGGATGTGGACGCCTACGAGGAGCAGCTCTTCTCCCGCTGGCGCAACACCGCATTGGGCCACCGCACCAGCCAGGTGGGATCCGACGGGTCCGTGAAACTCCGCCAGCGAATCCCGCTGCCGGCACTGCAGATGCTCGACGACGGCCGGATGCCCCAGCTGTTGGCCCTCACCACCGCCGCGTATCTCGCATGCATCGCCCCGCTGCCAGGGTTCGACCCCGGCCCCCAGGCCCACGCCATGGAAGACCCGGCCCGCGGCCTGCTCGCCGGACTGGCCGCAGCATCCCGCTCGGGCGCCGACCTCGCCCGGAAGGTCCTCGGCGACCACCACCTCCTCGGCGAGGAACTGGCCGACCGCGCCGACTTCATCCTGCGCACCGGCGAATTCATCGACATCATCCACTCGGCGGGCCCGCTGGCGGCCATCGCAGAAGCCAACACCGCCCTGTCCTCCGCGCCGTCCCTCCAAACCACACGGAGCACGCCATGACCATCCAAGCCATCCCGTCAACCAACACAGCCGGGCTTCCCACCGGCACCGAGGCAGCGGTGCTGCACGGCGCCCGCGACCTGCGCATCGAGCACAAGCCCCTGCCCGCCCTCGGCCGGAACGACCTCCTGGTCGAGATGCGGTCCGGCGGAATCTGCGGCTCGGACATGCACTACTTCGCGGACGGCCGCAACGGCACCAACGTGCTGCGCCAGCCCACCGTCCTGGGCCATGAGGGGGCCGGCGTCGTGATCGCTGCCGGACCGGCAGCGACATTCGCCGCCGGCACCGCCGTCGCCATTGAACCGGCGCTGCCCTGCGGGGAATGCCCCACCTGCCTGTCCGGACGCTACAACCTTTGCCCCGCCGGAACCTGCTTCGGCTCCCCGCCCACCGACGGGCTGTTTGCCCGCCACGTGGTGGTGCCGGAGTCCGCCGTCCACCGCCTGCCGGACAGCATCCCGGCTGAAATCGGGGCAGCGATCGAACCGCTCGCCGTCGCCGTCTGGGCCGTGGAACGGGCGCAGGTCCAGAACGGCCACCGTGTGCTCATCACTGGTGCCGGTCCCATCGGCCTGCTGGTGGCCCAGGTGGCGGCAGCCAGGGGTGCCACCGAGATCGTGGTGACCGACGTCAACGACAGCCGCCTCGCCGTCGCCACGAAGTTCGGCGCCACCCGCACCGTCAACACCGCCACCACACCACTGGACCTGGCGGGCATGGACCGGCTGATCGAGTGCTCCGGCAACACCCGGGCCCTCGCGGACGGCATCCGGACCCTGGCACCGGCAGCCCGGGCCACGGTCGTCGGCCAGGCCAAGCCCACCGTGGACGGCATCCCGCTCGGGTTCCTCCAGCGCTACGAAATCGACCTCGTCACCGCGTTCCGCTACGCCAACGCTTTCCCGACGGCGATCGACCTCGCCTCCTCCGGCGCGGTCGATCTGCAGTCCATCATCACCAGCACCTTCCCGCTCGAAGAAGCCGCGGCCGCCCTCACGGCTCCCGTGACTGACCCCACCAACCTCAAAGTACTCATCACCTACTAATCCCCAACCGCTCCCTAGCCTCGCAAGCTCGGCCAGGGAGCGACCGCAGGACATCCATTCAAAGGAGTATGGAAATGACCACAGCACACGTCCCCCCGGGGGATATCGATCAGAGCAAAGTCCGGAAGGCCGCCGTCGCTGGCCTCATCGGCACCACCCTCGAACTGTATGACTTCGTCATCTACGGCACCGCCTCGGCGCTCGTCTTCAGCAAACTGTTTTTCCCCAACGTCTCACCCGCGGCGGCGCTGATCGCCAGCTTCACCACCTTCGCCGTCGGCTTCCTGTTCCGCCCGCTCGGCGGCGTCTTCTTCTCGCACTTCGGTGACCGCCTGGGCCGGAAGTGGATCCTCGTGGTCACGCTGCTCCTGATGGGCGGCGCCACGCTGGCCATCGGCCTGCTGCCCACCTTCGACCAGATCGGCCTGTTCGCCCCGGTCCTGCTGTGCGTGTGCCGTGCAGCCCAGGGCTTCGGCGCCGGCGCCGAACAGTCCGGCGGCGCCACGCTGCTCACCGAATCCGCAGCCCCCGGCACCCGCGGCAAGCTGGCCTCCCTGATCATGGTCGGCGCCGCCGCCGGCACAGCCCTGGGCGCGCTGGTGTGGATCGCCGCCCAGTCCCTGGCCCCGAACGACATGCTCACCTGGGGCTGGCGCCTCGTCTTCCTCTCGAGCATTTTCGTCACCGTCGCTGCCCTGATCATCCGGCGCAAGCTCGATGAATCCCCCGTGTTTGAGGAGATCAAGCAGGCCCGCACCGAACCGCCCGCACCGCTCAGGGAAGTCGCCAAGTTCGGCAAGGCCAACGTCCTGCGCGTCATTCTGATGAACTTCGGCGTCAGCACCCAGTCCTACACCATCCAGGTGTTCATGGCCTCATACCTGATCACCGTCGTCGGAACCGATCCCAAGTTCATCCCGCCCGTACTGCTCATCGGCGCGCTCTGCGGCGGCGTCGCGGCAGTCTCCTTCGGAATCCTGTCGGACAAGATCGGCCGCCGCCGCGTCGTCTCGCTCATCACCGGAGCGCTCATCCTCTTCCCGGCCCCGGCCTTCATGCTCCTGACCACCGGCTCCCCCGTGGCCATCGTGCTGGTGATCATCGTGGGCTTCATGCTCGCCTGCCAGGGCGTCGTGGGTGTGCACATGAGCTACTTCCCGGAGATCTTCGGCAGCCGCTACCGCTACGCCGGCGTCACCCTGGGCCGCGAGTTCTCCTCGATCATCGGCGGCGGCATCGCCCCCATGGTCTGCGCCGGACTGCTGGGACTCTTCAGCAACTCCTGGATCCCGGTGGCCATCTACATGTCCCTCACCATGCTCGTCAGCTTCGTCGCCACCCGGCTCTCCCCGGAGACAGTCAACCGCGACCTCACGGACCCGGAGGACGCCTGCCCTGCCGGCGGCATGGTCGCCACCCCTTCGGGGGCGGCTGAGCTGGCCGCCGCCCCCACCGTCAAGTAACTCACCCCGTCGAGTAGTGCCAGTGCACGACGGCGGCATCCACCGCCGTCGTGCACTGCCAGTTCTCCCCCACTCACCCACCCGCCACCTCCTAAGGAATCCCATGCTCCGCCTCGAAAACCCCGGCACGGCGTCCCGGCCTGCCCCCTCCGCAGTCCTCCGCGATACCCGGGCCGTGGCCGTGCTCCGGGCCCGCCACGCCACGGACTACGCGCCGGTCATCGAGGCGCTGCAGCGCGGCGGCGTGCTCAGCATCGAGCTCACGCTCAGCACCCCCGGCGTCTGGGACGAACTGCCGCTCCTCCGTGAGCGGTTCGGGGACCCGCTGGAGATCGGCGTCGGCACCGTGACCGAGGCGGCAGAAGCGGAGACGGCGCTCGACCTGGGCGCGGCGTACATCGTCACCCCCGTCACGGATCCCGGCGTCATCGCGGCCTGCGTTGGGCGCGGCGTTCCGGTCTATCCGGGCGGCCTGACGCCCACCGAGCTGCATGCCGGCTGGAAATTGGGGGCGACCGCCGTCAAGGTCTTCCCCGCCTCCACGGTCGGCGCCGGGTATGTTTCACAGCTGCGCGGCCCGTTCCCGGACATCGAGGTGATTCCGTCCGGCGGCGTCAACATCGAGGACGTGCCGGCCTGGATCCGGGCGGGCGCGCTGGCCGTCAGCCTCGGCGGGCCGCTGCTGGGCGATGCCTTCAAGGGCGGCGACCTGCAGGACCTCACGGCCAGGGCACGGCGCGTGCGCGAGCTGATCGACCAGACCGCGGCGCAGCTGGGGGCGGGCAAATGAGCACTGGCAACCCAGTGCCGTACGTCCTCACGTTCGGCGAGACCATGGCGCTGATGCGGGCTGACCAGGTGGGCCCGCTCGCCCACGCCTCCACCTTGAGCCTGGGCATCGGCGGCTCCGAGTCCAACGTGGCCATCGGCCTCCGCCGGCTCGGCGTGCAGTCCGTCTGGTGCGGACGCGTAGGTGCGGACTCCCTGGGCCAGCTCGTGGAGCGCGAGATCCGGGCCGAGGGCGTGGACGTCCGTGTCGCCGTCGACCCTTCCGCCCCCACCGGGCTGATGATCAAGGAACGCCGGACGCCGGACGCGCAGCGGGTCAGCTACTACCGTTCCGGAAGCGCCGGGTCCCGGATTGCGCCGTCCGACATTGACGATGCGCTCATTGCCGGCGCCGGACTGCTGCACGTCAGCGGCATCACACCCGCGCTGTCGGCCCAGGCATCGGAGACGCTCCGGCACGCGGTCGGTGTGGCGAAGGCTGCGGGTGTTCCCGTGTCCTTCGACCTGAACTTCCGCGGCAACCTCTGGTCCGCAGAGGGGGCCGGCAGCGTTTACCGGGACATAATTCCGCTGGCGGACATCGTGTTCGCCGGCGAGGACGAGGCAGCGATCGCCGTCGGCCCCGGCGAACCTGAGGAGCTGGCCCGGCGGATTGCCGACTTTGGGCCAAGCCAGGCCGTGATCAAGCTCGGTGCGGAGGGTGCCCTCGCCCTAATTGACGGCGAGGTGTTCCGGCAGGCCGCGGTTCCCGTCTCGGTCGTGGACACGGTCGGCGCCGGCGACGCATTCGTGGCCGGCTACCTGGCCGAACTCATGGAAGGCCGCGGACCCGGGGAACGCCTCCGCACCGCCGCTGCCACCGGTGCCTTCGCCTGCCTGGTCCCCGGCGACTGGGAAGGCTTCCCCCGCCGCCACGAACTGGCGCTCCTGGAAGCAAAGGAGCCGGTCTCCCGCTAGCCCATCTCGCCCCCAACAATGGAGTTTTTGTCCACTTGTCGCGACTTCGGGGGCCTTTTGCGGTCATTATCTGTACAAAAACTCCAAGCAAAAGAAGGACGACGGCGGGACCACCCGCCGTCGTCCTCTTGCGCTAAAGCTCTCCCGCCAGAGCCAACGGCCTGGCGCATCGCACGGCCGCCGCCCGCTACGCCCCCGGGGGATAAGTTTTTGTCCATTTGTCGCGACTTCGGGGGCGTTTAGCGGCCATTATCTGTACAAAAACTCCGAACGGATCAGCCCACGCGGGGCAGGGACTCCTCTGCGGGGACCTTGGCCGGGTGGGACTTCAGCCAGGCCGGGATCCGCGCAGCAGGCAGCGGCTTGCTCCAGAGGTAGCCCTGCGCGAGTCGCACCCCCAGGCGGCGGAGTTCTGCGAGCTGGACGCCCGTCTCCACGCCTTCGGCCACGACGTCAAGATGCAGGCTTTCGGCCATGCCGAGGACCAGTTCGATGATGGTGGCGCCGTGCGGGTCGGTGCCCAGCTCCTCGACGAAGGTGCGGTCGATCTTGAGGGTGCGGGCGGAGAGCCATTTGAGGTAGCTCAGCGACGAGTAGCCGGTGCCGAAGTCGTCGATGGACAGGCCGACGCCCAGGCGGGTCAGCCGCTGCAGCGTCTCCTTGGGCAGGTCCGGCTGGTCCATCAGCACCGTTTCGGTGATTTCCAGGTGGACGGCGGCCGGGTCAATGCCGGTGTCCAGGATGGCCGCCTCCACGATGTCGGGAAAATCGCCGGCCACGAGCTGGCGACCGGAGATGTTCACCGCCGCCGTGAAGTTCTCCGCTCCCGGGACCTCTTTGCGCCACCGCTGCACCTGGCGCAGGGCCTCGCGCAGCACCCAGGTTCCGATCGGCAGGATCAGGCCCGTCTCCTCGGCGATGGGGATGAAGGTATCGGGCATGATCGGGCCGTGCTCGTGGTGGTGCCAGCGCAGCAGCGCCTCGAAGCCGACAGTTCCCTCGGTGGTGACGTCGATGATCGGCTGGTAGTTCAGCGACAGCTCATCGCGCTCCAGGGCCAGGCGGAGATCGGACTCCAGGTCAAGGCGCCCGGTGGCCCGTCCGGTCATGTGCGCATCGTAAATGGCCGACGAATCCCCACCGGCGGACTTGGCCCGGTACATGGCGGCGTCGGCCCCCTGCAGCATCGATTCGGCCGTGTCCTCCTCGTCCGCCAGGGCGATGCCCACGCTGACATTGAGGTAGATCTGCCGGCCGTCCACGTCGAACGGCTGCCGTGTGGCCTCCTTGATCCGTTGGGCCAGATCCTGGGCACCGCCCATTTGCAGGTTCTCGCAGATCACCACGAACTCGTCGCCGCCGAACCGGCCCACGGTGTCGCCAGCCCGGACGGCGGCCTTCAGCCGCTCGCCCAGCAGGACCAGGATGGCATCCCCGGCACCGTGGCCGATGCCGTCGTTGATCAGTTTGAACCGGTCGACGTCGACGAACATCACCACCGGGCGGGCCGCCCGGTCCAGGACACTCTGCAGGACCTCGGTGACCATGTACCTGTTGGGCAGCCCCGTCAGGGCATCGTGGCGGGCCTGCCACTCCAGGATCTGCTCCGCATTTTTCCGTTCCGTGATGTCCAGGACCGTGTCCAGGAACCGGATCGGCTTGCCGTCGGCGCTGTTGATGCTGCGGATCCGTGAGTGCAGCCAGCGCTGTTCGCCGGTGGGCCGGATGATCCGGTACTCGAAATCGGCGAAGCCCAGGCCATGGTCCAGGCTCTTCCACACTTCCTGCACGCGGTCCCGGTCCTCGGGATGTGTCCGTGCCAGAATGGTTTCCCGGTCCTTACCGTCCCCGGCGGAGAACCCCAGGATCCGGTCGAATTCCTCCGAGTGCCACGTCTCCCCCGTGGCAACCGTGTGTTCGACGCTGCCGACGTGGGCCATCTCCTGGGCAGCCAGCAGCCGCTCGCGTTCCGCCTCGGCGGCGGCCTTCAGCCGCTGGATCTCGGTGACGTCACGGGCAATGGCGGATGCCCCCACGCGGACGCCGTCCTGGTCGTAGACGGGAGACACGGTCAGTTCGACGTCGATCACCGCCCCGTCCTTGCAGTGCCACCGGGCCTCAACACCGCTTACGAACGCGCCGCTCCCCGTGCCGGAGGTGACGTCCGCACCAAAGTAGGGACCGTCGTCGGCCGTCAGCAGCGAGTGGGTCTGCCCCACCGCCTCCCAGGAACTCCAGCCGAGCATCCTCGCCGCGCCGGCGTTCCAACTGGTGATCCTTCCAGTGAGGTCCGCTCCGATAATGGCATCCCCGGAGGACTCGACCATGGCCGAGAGCCTTCGCAGGATGGCCTCCGTGTGCTTGCGGTCGGTGATGTCCTTGGAGATCGCCACCACCGCGACGGGCACCGTGTGCCGTCCCCTGATCCGGCTGACCGTTACGTGGACCGGGAACTCACGGCCTGTGCTGTGGCGGACCCACAGTTCACCGGCCCAGTCACCGCCGCGGGCAAGCCTGCCTGCCATCTCCCGGTCGGTGGCTCCCTCGCCCCGCGCCTCGGCACCCAGGATGCCCAGATCCGAGATTTTCAGGCCCAGAACCTTGTCCGGGCCGAACCCGTACAGACGCTCCGATGCGCGGTTCCAATAGGTGATGCGCCAGTCGCCGTCCATGCCGATCACTGACTGGCCGATCTCGTCCAGCAGCAGTGACTGCATGACTAGATCGTCACGGTGTTCCCCCGCCATTGCCCCTCCGAATGGTGCTCCCCCGTAGCAGCGCGCTACAGCACTCGGACCCGTTTGCTTAGGGAACCGTTGAGGCAGTAAATCAGCAGACTGTGTTTCCGCGCAAGTGTCCCGCTAGGTGGCCGCCTCCGCCTCGGCGAGCCGGATCATGCGCAGCTCGTCCCGCACCGCACGCGAAGGCCAGTGGTCACCGGTCAATTGCCTGAACAGGCCGGGTTCTGCGCCCGGGAAAAGCTTGTCCGTCAGCCCCGCCGCGTGCACCAGGCCAATCAGGGCCGTGGTTCTGGCGTCCGACGCCGATCCGTTGAGTACGCTCTCGATCCTCGCCAGCAGCGCCGCTTCCGGCGCGTGGTCCTTTTCCGGGTAGCGGGTGGTCCTGAGGACACCCAGATGCTTTTCCCCGACATGGCTCACGACGCCGAGAGCCGCCATGCCCTCGTAAACCCGGTGCAGTTCGGCGCGGCTCTCCAGCATGGCAACCCACCGCCGGGGGCTGTGCGGCCGGGACTTGTCGTGGATCAGCTCCCACTGGTGCTGGAAGTCCGACGGCGGCGGCTCGCCGACCGCCCTCACGTACTTACCGTCCAGCCGGACTGCCCCCAGCAGGTCCAGCTCGGCCAGGATCGCCCCGGCCAGGCCGGCTTTGAGAACGCTTGGCGGCACTTCGGGCTCGCCATCCTTGTCATTCGTCGCCAGGAGAAGGAATTGCTGGGGCAGGTTCAGCTCCCCTGTGCCCGGTGTTTCGGTGCTCATAACTTCATGGTGGCGCGGTCACAACGCTGCTGCAATGGGCGCCGGGACTGGGTCTTGCAGACCGGAAACCGAAAAACACTTTTCGCAAACCAAATTGCAGAGTACATTTGATGCAAAACCGCTTGCAGAGTGAGCCGGGTTACAGATCCCCGTCAGAAGAAAGAGGTTGGACTTGACCCCCAAGACGGCCGGGCCCGAATCCAGTACAGAAACCGGCGCCCCCGCTTCCCATTCGTGGCTAGGCGATGCGCTTCCGGACGTGCCGCTGTCCAAGGCCCAGGCCCGGGTGGTCGATGTCATTGCCCGCAACCCGCAACTGTCCTCGTACGCCGACATCGCGGAGATTGCCCAGCGGGCCGACGTCAACAACTCCACAGTGGTCCGGGCGGCACAGCACCTGGGCTACCGCGGCTGGCCGGACCTCCAGCGGGAACTGCGGTCGCGCTACCTGGTGATGATCTCCACCGAGGACACCCTGACCGAGCACGGGGAACACCGCAGCCCCCTGCATGATGCGCTCAACCACGACATCGAAAACCTGCGGCTGACCCTGGACTCCAACACGGCCGACGACGCGGAAGCAGCCATCGCCACCATGGCCGCAGCCAAGTCGATCATCGTCCTGGGGCTGGGCTCGTTCGCCGGGCCGGCCAGCGTAATGGCCCACCTCGGCTCCACCATGGGCTACCCCATCACCCTCGAGAACCGCGGCGCCGTCCACCTCGCCTCGAGCGCCAACGCCCTGGGTCCCGGCGACGTCCTGGTGGTCATCAACATGTGGCGTTCCATGCGGCAGATCATCGTCACCGCCGAGGCCGCGAAACAGGCCGGTGCGAAGGTGGTCGCCATCACCGACATGCGCCGCGGCCGACTGGCAGCCGTGGCCGACCACCTCCTGGTGGTGGCCTCGGAGGGAATCTCGTTCTTCCAGTCCGTCACCGCCGCCAATTCGCTGGTCTACGGCCTGCTGGCGGGCATGGAGGCCGCGCACCCCGAGCGCAGCCGCGCAGCCATCCGCCGAACCCAGCAGCTGTGGAAAGACCTCGACATCTACCTCGACTGACCTTCCCCTCGAACCCCCGACCCCACCCCTATATACCTTCCTCCAGGAGCACCTTCATGAACACCAGCACCGACCGCCGCATCGCCGTCATTGGCCTCGGCTCCATGGGCGGCGCGATGGCTGCCACGCTGCACCAGGCCGGCTGGGACGTCACCGGCTTCGATCCCTCCGAGGCGGCACGGACCGCCACGGCCGGGGCCGGCATCGCCACCACCGCCAGCGTCGAGGATCTCGCCGGCACCCCCTACGCGGTCCTCTCCCTGCCCGCGGCAGCCGTGGTTGGAGCCACCGTCCCCCAGCTCCTGGCGGCACCCGGGACCATCGCGATCATCGACACCACCACCTCCGAACCGGCCACCAGCAAGCAGATGGCCGCGCTCGCCGGGGCCCAGGGCGCAGCGTTCGTGGACGCCCCGGTCTCAGGCGGCCGCGACGGCGCGGCAACAGGAACGCTGAGCGCCTTCGTTGGCGCCACCGACGCCGCCCTTGCCGCCGCCGAACCCGTCCTGCTGGCACTCACCGGCGGCAAATACAACCACATCGGCGGCCCCGGCAGCGGCAACGTGGTCAAGCTCCTCAACAACGTCCTGGCGGCGGCCAACCTGGTCTCGGTCGGCGAGGCCCTGGGCGTCGCCAAGGCCTACGGCATCGATCCGGCCAAGGCGGCGGCAAGCATCAGCGACGCCTCCGGCGGCAGCAAGGTCTCCGCGAACATGTACCCCAACTGGGTGCTCTCCGGAACCCACGACTCCGGCTTCTCGCTGGGACTCATGGCACGCGACGCGGCCCTCGCCGTCGACGTCGCCGCCCAGATCGGCGAAAACCCGGCGCTGCTGGCCGCCGTCGCCGGCCAATGGCAGGAAGCCTTGGCCGCCCTCGGGCCCCGCGCGGACTTCACCGAAATTGCCCGCACCGTCGCCCCGGCCATCACCCCCGCCGGCGCACCCGACACCAAAAACGACACCACCGCCGTCGCCTAATCCCCCGGCCACAAAGGAACCACACATTGAGTATCACCACAGCACCCACCTCCTCCTCAGCCGCCACCGCCCGCGCCGTCCTGGACGCAGCCTTCCCCAACGGTCTGGGCGCCTTCCTTGACGGCAGGACCGTTCCCGGCAGCGGCGAGGGCATCACACTCACCGCCGCCGCCACCGGCGAGCCGTTCGCCACCTACGCCGACCCCGGCACCGAGGGCGCCAACGCCATCCTGGAAAGCTCGACGGCGGGCGCCGCCGCCTGGGCCGGGCTGAACGGCTTTGAACGCGCCGCCATCCTCCGCAACGTCAGCCGCGCCGTGGAAGCGCACGCGGAGGAACTCGCCATCCTGGAATCGGCCACCACCGGAAAGCCCATCCGCGATGCCCGCGTGGAAGCCGCCAAGGTCGCCGAGATGTTCGGCTACTACGCGGGCTGGGCCGACAAGCTGACCGGCCAGACCATCCCCGTTCCCGGCCCCTGGCACACCTACACCGAGCGCGTCCCCTGGGGCGTCGTCGTCGCCATCACGCCCTGGAACGCCCCGCTGTTCACCGCCGGCTGGAACTCCGCCGCTCCCCTGGCCGCCGGCAACGCAGTGATCATCAAGCCCAGCGAATTCACCCCGGCATCGTCCATCCGGCTCGCCCAGCTGGCGCATGAAGCCGGGCTGCCGGCGGGCGTGTTCAACGTGGCCGCAGGACTGGGCCAGACCGTGGGTGCGGCCCTCACCAGCGACCGCCGCGTCGGCAAGGTCAGCTTCATCGGCTCCGTCCCCACCGGGCGGCGGGTGGCGGTGGCGGCAGCCCAGGCCGGCATCCCGGCACTGCTGGAGCTCGGGGGCAAGAGCGCCAACATCGTCTTCGCGGACGCGGACCTGGAACGCGCAGCCGACGGCGCCATCGCGGCCATCTTCTCCGGCGCCGGGCAGTCCTGCGTGGCCGGCTCGCGGCTGCTGGTGGAGCGCAGCGTGCACGCCAGGTTCGTGGAGCTGGTGGCGGACCGCGCCGCCCGGCTGCGCGTCGGCGACCCGCTAAGCGCGGAAACCGAGGTGGGCCCCATCATCACGGCCCAGCAGTTCGCCACCGTCACCTCGCTCATCGAGGCGGGAATGAACGACGGCGGCCGCCGGGTTACCGGCGGAACGCTTCCCGACGCCCTGGCCGGGTCCCCGCTGTCCGGCGGCCACTGGGTGATGCCAACCCTGCTCGACGGCGTGACGCCGCAGAACCGGCTCGAAACCACCGAGGTCTTCGGACCCGTCGTCGGGGCCGACGCCTTCGACACGGAAGCCGAGGCCATCGCCCGGGCCAACAACACCAACTTCGGCCTGGCCGGGGCCGTGTGGACCTCCGATGTGTCACGGGCCCACTACGTTGCCCGCCAGGTGAAGGCCGGCACGTTCTGGATCAACTCGTACAAGACCATCCACGTGGCGGTTCCGTTCGGCGGCTTTGGGGACTCCGGCCACGGACGCTCCTCCGGCCCCGGAGTCCTGGACGAATACACGCAGACGAAGGCCGTCTGGGTGCCGACCCGTGCGGCGGGCGCCCCCTTCCCGTCCCTCTCCTACTAGGGCAGGCAGGCTCATGGAACTGACAGAAACACCAGCCCACCGGACCGCCCTGGCCGAGGGCGTCAGCACGTGGAAACCCCGGGTCCTGGCCATGGCGCAGCAAATCCACGCCCTCAAGGAGGTCTCCTTCGAGGAGGTCCACTCCGCCGGGGCGGCAGCGGACCTGCTGGCCGCGGGCGGCTTCGAGCTGGAACGCGGAACGGGCGGACTGCCCACCGCGTTTACCGCCACGGCCGGCAGCGGCGACCTGACGGTGGCCCTTTGTGTGGAATACGACGCACTGCCGGACATCGGACACGCCTGCGGGCACAACCTGATCGCCGGTGCCTCGGTGGGCGCAGCCCTGGCCCTGCGGCCGCTCGTCGATGAGCTCGGCATCACCCTGAAGGCCATCGGAACACCCGCAGAGGAACACGGCGGCGGCAAGGCCCTCCTGCTGGAACGCGGCGCGTTCGACGGCGTCAGCCTCGCCCTCATGGTCCACCCCGTCCAGGACGGGGTGACCTACAACCCGGCGGGCACCAGTGCCCAGGCCGTCGGCCGCTACCGTGCGGTGTTCACGGGCAAGGCAGCCCATGCGGCGGCCGCCCCGCACCAGGGCGTGAACGCCGCGGACGCCGCCGTGCTGAGCCAGGTGGCCGTCGGGCTGCTGCGCCAGCAGATTCCGGGCGACCACCGCATAGCCATGTACGTCGCGGAGGGCGGCCACGTCACCAACATCATTCCGGAACGGGCGATGGTGGAGTTTGAATGCCGGGCCTTCACCCTGAAGGAATTTGAGGCGCTTCTCGAACGCGTCCGCCGCTGCTTCGAGGGGGCCGCCCTCGCCACCGGCACCACGCTGGCATTCGAGGACACGGAACCGCTCTACGAACCGCTGATCCAGGACGACGCGCTGGCAGCGCACTGGACCGAGGCCATGGACGTGTTCGGCAAGGACACCTCGCCCTCGGCAGGCATCAGCGGCGGTTCGACGGACATGGGCAACATTTCGCAGGTCATCCCGAGCCTGCATCCCTGGCTCAGCATTCCCGGCGCGGACGTCCCCATCCACTCGCATGCTTTCGCCGCGCTGGCGGACTCCCCGGACGCCTATGCCGTGATGTTCGAGGCAGCCACCGCGCTTGCCTGGACCGTCGCCGCCGCGGCCACCACCCCCACCGAACGGGCACGCCTGATCAAAGCGGCCTACCGCCGTCAGACGGTCACACAGGAAGGCACATCATGAGCACCAGCACAACACCGGCGCGGACAGACAGGGCTGGTGCCCGGCTGACGCTTCCCATCGCCGCACTGGCCTTTGTCATTGCACTGGCCGTCCAGCTGATCGGCCAGGCCAAGATCGACGTCGGCATCGGCGCGATCGTCATCTTCCCCATGGTCTGGGGTCTCATCCTGGGCCTGCTGGTCTCGGTCCAGAAGTTCAAGCCCCTGGGGCTTGACCTGCAGCGGGTGGCCGCCGCCCTGGTGGGCGTGGCCGTGCTGCTGCTGGTGGCCAGGCTGGCATTCAACATCGGGCCCAGCCTGCCCACCCTGCTCAAGGCCGGCCCGGCGCTGCTGCTGCAGGAAGTCGGACACCTGCTGGGAACCATTGCGCTGGCCCTTCCGCTCGCCGTCCTGCTCCGCATGGGCAAGGCCACGGTGGGGGCAACGTTCTCCCTTGACCGGGAGCCGTCCTTCGCCATGGTCTCCGAAAAGTACGGCCCCGACTCCGACCAGTACCGCGGCGTCCTGGCCATGTACGTCTTCGGAACCCTGTTCGGAGCCGTGTACATCACGCTGCTGACCTCCCTCATCTCCAACTGGAGGATCTTCGACCCGCTCGCCCTGGCCATGGGCGCGGGCGTGGGGTCCGGGTCCATGATGGCCGCCTCCTCGGCCAGCATCATCGCCGCCTACCCGGGCGACCAGGAGGCCATCCTCGGCATGGCGGCCATCTCCAACCTGATCACCACCATCCTGGGCGTCTACGTGGGCATCTATCTCGCCCTGCCGCTGGCGGACCGCTTCTACCGCGTATTGACCCGCAAGCAGACCCGGGAAGAGGCCGCGGTCACGGCCGGCGCCCCAAGCCGGCATGAGGAAACCCAGCTAGTCGCTACCGACGCTGAAGCAGCCCAGGCCGAGGAGAACCGCCGGTTCCGCGAGCGGGTTGCCGAGTCCTCGGCGGCCATGCACCTCCCGCTGTGGCTGTCCCTCTCCGTCCTCACGGTCCTGGGCATCGGCACTGCCTCGATCGCCGCCAAGGGATTCAGCCTGACCATCGTTGCCGGGTACGCGATCATGCTCGCGCTCGTGCTGGTCGGCATTGCCCTGGCCAAGCTCACCAAGAAGATCTCGGCCATCGTCTACATCACCACCATCGGCGCCTACATCTCCAGCCCCTGGTTCTTCGGCGCCGCGGCACTGAACGGCGCCATCAAGACCGTCGACTTCCTGTCGATCGCCACGGTCATGCTGACGCTCGCCGGCCTGTCCCTGGGCAAGGACATTCCGCTGCTGAAAAACATCGGCTGGAAGATCATCCCCGTGGGCCTGGTCGCGGTCACCGCATCGTTCCTGCTGTCCACGGTCATTGCGGAGTTCGCCCTCGGTCTCTGGCACTAAGCCCCAACGCACACAGGGAAGCGGACGACGGCGGGACC
>NZ_JBHTZA010000020.1:0-92430 GCF_042790555.1 Arthrobacter sp. NPDC056727
CTGACAGATCCGGGGCGGTCTCGCCCGCGAGGAACCGTTGGACCAAAGCGAGTTTGAACTCGAACGAATACGACGTTGGCGGCTGCGGCATCAAATCTCCTCGACCATGAATCCTCCACCGCAGATAGAGACCCCGAACCGGCGGCAAAGCCACACCCAGCAGCCCGGCCGTCGCCCTGGCTGCGATGCCTTTCTCAAACCACGCTACAGCGGCCTTGCGCTGGACCTCTGACAACGAACTAGACGCACGCATAAAACTGCTCCCCACAAGTCGGAACTGAATATCTAAGTCCAACTTCCGGGGAGCAGTTCAGGAGGTGAGGAAGGGTTTCGATTGGGGCGACGGGAGGTGAGGAAGGGTTTCGATTGGGGCGACGGGAGGTGAGGAAGGGTTTCGATTGGGGCGACGGGAGGTGAGGAAGGGTTTGGAGGGAGGCGACGGGAGGTGAGGAAGGGTTTAGAAGAGGCCTAGGGGGTTGCCGTCCTTGTCGACGTCCATCCGCATGGCTGCCGGCACGGCGGGGAGGCCGGGCATGGTCATCACCGCTCCGGTCAGGGCCACGATGAAGCCGGCGCCGGTCTTGGGGATGAGGTCGCGGACGTGGATGGTGAAACCCTTGGGCGCCCCCAGCTTCGAGGCGTCGTCCGTGAACGAGTACTGCGTCTTCGCCATGCAGACCGGCAGCCCGGACCAGCCGTTCTTCTCGATGTCCGCCAGCCGGCGCAGGGCGGGCACCGAGAAGTCCACGCCGTCGGCGCCGTAGATTTCCTGCACGATGGTGCGGATCTTGTCCTCCACCGGCATGTCCAGCGGATAGAGATGCCGGAACGCTGACGGCCCGTTCACCGCAGCGGCGACCTTGGCAGCCAGGTCGTCGCCGCCGTCGCCGCCCCCGCCCCGTCCCCAGATGTCGGCCACCGCGGCCTGAATGCCCTCGCCGGCGCACCAGCCGAGCAGCCAGTCGAGCTCCTCCCGGGTGTCGGCGGGAAACCTGTTGATGGCCACCACCGGTGTCACCCCGAACCGCTCCACGTTCCGGACGTGCCGGCGCAGGTTGGCCACGCCCGCCGCCAGGGCCTCCACGTTCGGCTCCTTCAGCCGGTCCTTGGCCACCCCGCCCTGCATCTTGAGCGCGCGCACCGTGGCCACCACCACGACGGCGGCAGGCGCCACATCCGCGATCCGCGCCTTGATGTCCATGAACTTTTCCGCACCGAGATCAGCCCCGAACCCCGCCTCCGTGACCACGATGTCGGCCAGCCGGCGCGCTGTCTGGGTGGCGATCAGCGAGTTGCACCCGTGGGCGATGTTCGCGAACGGCCCGCCGTGGACGAGCGCCGGGGTGCCGGCGATGGTCTGGACGAGGTTCGGCTTGATCGCGTCCTTGAGCAGCAGCGTCAGCGCGCCCTGCACGCCCAGGTCCGCCACGGTGACAGGGGCCCGGTCGTAGGAGTAGCCGAACGTGATCCGGCCCAGCCGGTCCCGCAGGTCGGCCACGTCCGTGGCAAGGCAAAACACGGCCATGATTTCGGAAGCGACGGTGATGTCGAAGCCGTCCTGGCGGGGGACGCCCTGGGCTGGTCCGCCGAGACCGATGACGATTTCCCGAAGCGAGCGGTCATTCATGTCCAGGACCCGCTTGAACGTCATCCGGCGGGGGTCGATGTTCAGCTCGTTGCCCTGGTAGATGTGGTTGTCCACGAGGGCCATGAGGGCATTGTTCGCGGACGTCACGGCATGGAAGTCGCCGGTGAAATGCAGGTTGATCTCGTCCATGGGCAGCACCTGGGACAGGCCGCCGCCCGTGGCCCCGCCCTTCATGCCGAGGATGGGGCCGAGTGACGGCTCCCGCAGCGCGACCATGACCTTGTGACCGGCCCTGGCCAGGGAGTCCGCCAGCCCCACGGTCGTGGTCGATTTTCCTTCCCCGGCGGGAGTGGGCGACATCGCCGACACCAGCACCACCTTCCCCGCGGGCGCCGGGGCGGACAGCTTGGCGGGGTCGATCTTGGCTTTGTACCGGCCATAGAGCTCCACTGCCCCGGGATCGATGCCGGCGGCCGCGGCGATATCCTCGATCGGCTGCAGCACTGCCCGGCGGGCAATGTCCAGGTCGCTCAGGGGAGTCACGCTCGGGCCGGTACCGCTCAGGGGAGTGCTGTCAGACATCGTTGTCCTTTCAGTTTGGGCTCAACCGGTGAGCCGTGTTCCGTAGACGGCGGCCATGGGGTGGCTGGAGGCATGTTCGTCGACGGCGGCATGGTAGCTGTCGAGCGTGATGGCGGCTGTGCGCTGCCAGCCGGAGTTCGCGGCATGGATGGCGGCGGCGGTGCCCATGCTCTGGCGGGTTGCGGGGTCGTCGTGCAGGGCTTCGAGGGCGTCGGCCCAGTCGGCGGCGTGGTGTCCGTTGACGAGCAGGCCGGTGCGGCCGTGGCTGACGGCGCGGGTGAGGCCGCCGACCCGGGTGGCGATCACGGGCGTGCCGCAGGCCTGGGCTTCGAGGGCGACGAGGCCGAAGGATTCGCTGAAGGAGGGCATGGCGACGACGTCGGCCGAGCGGAACCAGCCAGCTAGTTCCGGTGCGCTGACAGGCGGGTGGTGGGTCACGACGTCGTCCATTCCTGCCTCGCTGACAAGGGACGTCAGGTTGAAGTCCTTGGCGCCGCTGAGGGCGCCGAGGACCGTCAGTTTCAGGTCGATGTCGGGGCGGCGCTGGCGCAGCAGGGCGGCGGCCTTGATCAGGATCTGCGGACCCTTCAGCCGCTGTATCCGGCCGGCGAACACCAGATGGAAGGTGTCCGGGCTGATGCCGCGGGCGGTGCGGGAGGCGGCGCGGAACGCCGGGGTGAAGACAGACAGGTCGACGCCGGGCGGTGCGACGTCAATGTGGTCGAAATCGGCGCCGTAGTGGGAGACCAGTTCGGCGGCCTCTGCGGTGGTGTTGGCAATCAGGCGGGTGGCGCCGTCGACGATGCGGTGCTCGCCGTCCTCCCGGCGCCGGGGTTCGGGCTGTTCGCCGGAATGCAGGAGGAGGTTTTTGACCTTGGCCATGGTGTGCATGGTGTGCACGAGCGGAACGTTCCAGAGGGCCGAGAGTTCAAGGCCGGCGACACCTGAGACCCAGTAGTGGGAGTGGATGAGGTCGTAGCGGCCGTGGGGCTGCTGCCCGCGGATGCGTTCGACCTCGGCGACCATGCTGTGCAGCAGTTCCGGGAGTTCTTCCTTGGGGAGTTTGCGGGGCGGGCCGGCCATGACGTTGTGGACGCAGACGCCGGGGTCGGGGTGTTCGACGGCGGGCTGGCCGGCAAAGGTGGAGCGGGTGAAGATCTCCACTTCAATGCCGGTTTCGGCCAGGGCGGAGGCGAGGCCCCGGATGTAGACGTTCATCCCGCCGGCGTCCCCGGAACCGGGCTGCTCCATGGGGGAGGTATGCAGGGACAGGAAAGCCACTCGCTTGATCACAGACATGGCCTCCCTCCTCTCCGTGCTGCTGGGACTGCATCGACTAAAACACTACTCCTGAACCGTCCGCGGGACGGCGGGGGGCGGCTGCTGCTCACATGGCGGCTGGCGTGCCAATCAGGAAGCGGTCCGCCCAGGTCCGGCGCTGGATGTAGCACGGGCACGTTAAAACGCGCCGACCGACCGGACGCATCAGCGGCGCCACAGCCCGGCCAGCCCCGGAAACGCGCCTTCGTAGCCCGTGAGCAACGAATCCGCCAACTCAGCGGAGCCGACCAGAGGATGCCCGGCGAAGGCTTCCAGCGCGGCACCGCGGTCGCCGGTTCTTGCCGCACGGACGGTGAGGAGTTCCACATTCTTGATCTTCCGTAAAAGGTCCAGCTGCGGTTCGGCGGGCTGGTCCTGCGGCATCGGGACTGCCCCCTGCGGCGTGACGGTACAGGGAACTTCGACGACGGCGTCCGCCGGCAGTCCGGGAATCGCGGCTTGGGTGCCGCCCGGGCTGAGCGGCGAACGTCCGGTGGAGTTTGGCGTATTGAGGATCAGCTGCGTGCCGGCGCCCGGACCTGCATCGGAGGAGGACCCGCCGGCCACCGCCCGCATTACCGCCAGCGCCACCTGCTCGTAGCCGCCGCCGGCAAGATCCTCGGGGTGCCGCGCCTCGCCGCCGGCCCTGGCTTCGGCCAGGTACCCCTCCTCGCGCGACCGCCGCGCCGCTTCCCACAGGGCGTAGGCTCCACCCCCGGCCGCCGCAAGCCGCGGATACAGCTCCGCCTGCTGGCCGTGGATCGATTCCCCGCGCGTCTGGGCCATGGCCTGCATGCCCGCCGCCGCGCGCGCCGCCTCGTAGTAGTAGAACAGGTACTCATTCGGCAGCAGTCCGAGGTCGCGCAGGAAAGGCTGCGGAAACAGCCTGCCCTCCTCGAAGCCCGCCAGGGCGTCCGCATCCGCCAGCAGGCCCGGAAGGACATCCCGGCCGTCGCTCTCCAGCCGGTAGAGCCAGCCGAGATGGTTCAGCCCAAAGTAGCCCACGCCGTCGAGCCTTCCCGGCGGCAGCGGCACGCCGGCTGCCCGGGCGGCGCGGTGCACCAGGGCGCTCGCGGAATCACAGATGCCGATCACTTTCCGGCCCAGCACCGGAACCAGCGCCTCGGTGACCATACCGGCCGGGTTTGTGAAATTGACCAGCCAGGCATCGGGACAGTGTGTCCGCATGCCGGCGGCCAGCTCCAGCATGGCCGGGATGGAGCGCAGCGCGTAGGAGATGCCGCCGGCGCCGGTGGTTTCCTGCCCCAGCAGCCCGAGGTCCCGGGCCACGCGTTCATCGGCGACGCGGCCGGCCGTTCCGCCCGGGCGGATCGCGGCGAACACCATGTCCGTCCCGCTCAGGGCCTGGGGGAGGGAGGTCGTGGACGTCACGGCGGGCGGACGTCCGGGGAAATGTCCGACGGCGGGACGTCCGTCAGGGGCGCCGCCCACCTCTGAAGACACGGACCTGAGCACGGCCTCGATGGCGGCCAGGCGGCCGCCGTCGACGTCGAACAGGACCACCTCGCTGACCAGGCCGGCATAGGGCCCCGAACACAGGGCACGGTAAACGAGAGGAACCCGGAATCCGCCGCCGCCGGCGATCATGAGCCGCATGGCAGGAGTCTATGCGCCTCAGCCACGAACGGGGCCGGAGTTGCCGCGCGCCAAGCCATGGGCTCCATCGGACCCCCAGATCGCGGGGTGTCAACACAAGGTGGGTGGCGTAATGTGCCGAACATGGAGGCGAATCCCGCACGCCGTTTCGATCCGCTCTCGGCCGTCCGCACCCAGGCGGCCGGAGAGTTCGACCTGCTGCTGGCCGGGACCGTTTTTCAGGACATCATCTTCACCGGCCTGCCGCACGCGCCCGAACCCGGAACCGAAATCTGGAGCGAAGGGATGGGCAGCTGCCCCGGCGGCGTCGCGAACCAGGCGATTGCCGCGGCCCGGCTGGGCCTGCGCACCGGGCTGGCAGCGGCCTTCGGCGATGACGGCTACGGGGACTTCAACTGGAAGATCCTGGCCGGGCAGGAACACGTGGACCTGTCCCTGTCCCGCCGGGTCCCGGGCTGGCACTCGCCGGTGACAGTCTCGCTCAGCGTGGACCACGACCGCTCCATGGTCACGCACGGGCACCCGGCGCCGGTCAGTTCCTCCGAACTGATCGGGGATCCGCCCCGCGCGCTGGCTGCCGTGGCGGATCTGGGCCATGAACTGGAACCGTGGGCGCTCAGGGCGCACAAGGAG
Source organism: Arthrobacter sp. NPDC056727 (assembly GCF_042790555.1). NCBI lineage: Bacteria > Bacillati > Actinomycetota > Actinomycetes > Micrococcales > Micrococcaceae > Arthrobacter > Arthrobacter sp. NPDC056727. The sequence goes on from NZ_JBHTZA010000020.1 coordinate 5,741, forward strand.
GGAGTCAAACTGTTCGGCGACGTCGGCTGGGACCCCACCGGCGAGTGGGCCGACGCGCGGCTTGAAAACCTGCAGTACTTCCACGCGTTCATGCCCAACCAGCGCGAGGCAATGGCCTTCACCGGCAAGGCCGATCCCTGGGCGGCGCTCTACTCCCTGGCGGACCGGGTGCCGGTGGCCGTGGTGACCCTCGGGGCACAGGGTGCCGTGGCCGTGGACTCGGAAACCGGCGAGGAGGAGTGGGTGCCCTCGCTGCCGGTGGCCGCCTTCGACCCGACCGGTGCCGGGGACTGCTTCGGGGCCGCGTTCATCGTCGGGAGCCTGGCGGGGTGGCCCCTCAGCGACCGGTTGCGGTTCGCCAACCTCTGCGCCGCGCTCGCCGTGCAGGAGGTGGGCGGTTCCCTCGCGGCGCCGGGGTGGGGAGACATCGCCGACTGGTGGAAGCGCGCCAACGCCCGGCCGGAGCGCCGCGGCAGCCAGTGGCTGCGCCGCTATTCCTTCCTCGCAGACATCGTCCGGGACGTTCCGCAGGAGGCCCAGCGGCGCGCGTCCGCCACCATCGCGCACCTGTCCGACGCCTGAACCCCGGTCCGCCAGGCACAGCGTTTCCCGGGCAATTATTCGGCCGCAAGCGCCAGCACTAGAATCAGTAGAGTGATTTATCCAGCAGCAACAGGAGACCGCCCCGCAGCCACGGGCCCGCGCGGGACGTTCGAAGGTTCCGCCCGTCCGGCCCATGAACGCTCCGCGGTGATCGACCTCGAGGCCATCCGGCACAACGTACGGCGGCTCGCCGCGGCAGCCGAACCGGCCAAGGTGATGGCGGTGGTGAAGGCAGACGCCTACGGGCACGGCGCCGTGCAGGTGGCCCGCGCCGCCCTTGAGGCTGGCGCCAGTTGGCTGGGCGTGGCACATATCTCCGAGGCGCTGGCGCTGCGCGCCGCAGGCATCGAAGCGCCGCTGCTCGCGTGGCTGCACACCCCGGAAAGCAACTTCGGCGCGGCGGTGGCCGCCGGCGTCGACATCGGGTGTTCCGGCTGGGAGCTGGAGCAGATCGTTGCCGCTGCCCGCGAGCAGGAACGGCCGGCCCGCGTCCACCTCAAGGTGGACACGGGACTTGGCCGCAACGGCGCAACTGTCGAGGTGTGGGACCGGCTGGTGGGCGAAGCCGTGGAGTACCAGGACCAGGGGCTGCTGCGCGTGGTGGGCATCTTCTCCCACCTGGCCGTCGCGGACGAGCCCGAGCGCCCCGAGACCGATGACCAGCTCGCCGCGTTCCGCGAGGTGCTGGCCATCGCCGAGGACGCTGGCGTGGACCCAGAGGTCCGCCACCTGGCCAACACCCCGGCCACGCTGTCCCGGCCGGACACGCACTTCGACCTGGTCCGCACGGGGCTGGGGATCTACGGTCTCTCGCCGTTCGAAGGGCAGACTTCCGCAGAATTGGGCCTCCGCCCCGCGATGACCCTGCGCACCGTGGTCTCCCACTGCAAGGACGTGCACTCCGGCCAGGGCGTTTCCTATGGCTTCAATTACCACACCTCCGGTGAGAGCACGCTGGGCCTCATCCCGCTGGGTTATGCAGACGGCGTGCCCCGCGTGGCCACCGGCGGTCCCGTCCGGGTGGAGGGCGTTACCTACCCCGTGGTGGGGCGGATTGCGATGGACCAGATGGTGATCGACCTCGGCCCGCTGCACGTGAGCCGGGGCGGCCACAGCCTGCTCGGGGCAGAGGCGGTCCTCTTCGGCGACGCCTCCGACGGCGGCCCCACCGCCGATGACTGGGCCCGCGCGGCCGGCACCAACAACTACGAGATCGTCACACGCATCAGCCCCCGCGTTCCCCGGACGTACATCAACGAATCGCCCGTCGGCGAAGCACGGCACGGCGAGGCGCGCGCCACCGGGACGCCGGCGCCATGAGTGTTCCGGAAAACGGCGGCGTTCCCGAAGCCGGCGTCCCGGAGGCCCGGAATGCCCCGCTGTGGGTCCAGACGCTGACGGTTACGACGGCGGACCAGACTCACGCGCTCGGCGCGGCTCTGGCGGAGGTGCTCCGGGCGGGGGACCTCCTGGTGCTCACGGGCGAACTGGGCGCCGGCAAGACAACCTTCACCCAGGGCCTCGGTGAGGGCCTGGGTGTCCGCGAGGGCATCATTTCCCCCACCTTCGTACTGGTGCGGATCCACCCGAACCTGCCCGAGGGGCCGCGCCCGGGCGGGCCGGACCTGGTGCACGTGGACGCCTACCGTCTTGGATCGGCGTCGGAAATTGACGACATCGACCTGGAGAACACACTCGACTCCGCCGTGACCGTGGTGGAGTGGGGCCGGGACCGCGTGGAGCACCTGGCCGAGAGCCGGCTCGAGGTGGAGCTGCACCGCCAGCTGGGCGGAGCCGCTGCTGCCCACCACACCCGGAACGGGGCCCTGGACTTCGAGTCGGAGGACGACGACGAGCCACGCACCATCATCATCCGCGGCTTCGGGCCGCGCTGGGCCGAACAGCCGGTTCTGGCCGCGGAAGGAATCTCCTGATGCTCATTCTCGCTATTGACACCTCGGCCGTGGCCAGCGCGGCACTGGTGTCCGACGACGCGCTGGAAGGCGTGGTGGGCAGCTTCTCCACCGAAGACACGAGAAGCCACGCCGAAGTCCTGGCGCCGGGAATCGAGCGGCTGCTCGCGGACGCCGGGGTGACCGGGGCGGACATCGACGCGATCGTCGTGGGCGTGGGCCCCGGCCCCTTCACCGGCCTCCGGTCCGGCATTGCGACGGCGCGCACGCTGGCGTTTGTCTGGAAGACCCCGCTGCACGGCATGATGAGCCTCGACGCCGTCGCCCTGGAAGTGGCGGAGTCCACCGAGGCGCCGGCCGAGTTCCTCGTGGCCACCGACGCCCGGCGCAAAGAGGTCTACTGGGCGCGCTACACTCTGGCCCCCGGCCAGCTGCCCAAGCTCACGGACGGGCCGCACGTTGGCTTTGCCGCGGACCTTCCCGACCTGCCCGCCTTTGGCGCAGGCGCCGGTCTGTACCCCGAAGTCGTCCGCGCAGACCCGGACTTCAGCACCGAACAGCCGGACGCGCTGTACCTGGGCCAGTTCGCGCTGGCCAGGCTTGAGGCGGACGAGCAGCTCCTGGATTCCACACCGCTCTACCTCCGTGAATCGGACGCCCAGGTCCCCGGCCCCCGGAAGCGTGCCCTGTGAACGTGCTGCCCCGCCAACTGGCCTCGGGCGTGACCATCAGGGACATGCTTCCCGGCGACATCCCCGCCGTCCATGAGCTGGAGGTGCGGCTGTTCCCGGTGGACGCGTGGCCGCTGCAGATGTTCTGGGACGAACTGGTGCAGCCGGAGACCCGCAGGTACCTCGTGGCGGAGGTCCCGGACGGCATCGTCGGCTATGCGGGACTCATGTGCGTCGAGCCGATCGCCGACGTCCAGACCATCGCCGTCGTCCCCGAATATGAGGGCAGGGGCATCGGCACTGCGCTGCTTACCGACCTGATCGCCGAGGGGCGGCGCCGCGGGGCAGCGGACATCCTGCTCGAGGTCCGGGCCGACAATCCGCGCGCCCAGCAGCTGTACGTCCGCTTCGGCTTTGAGCAGATCCACGTGCGGAAGCGGTACTACCGCGACGGCGTCGATGCCCTGATCATGCGGCTCCAGCTGGAAGACGTGCTCACGGTGCACCGGGACATAGTGCACGCCGACACAGTGCACCCAGACACAGAACAGCGGGACACCCCGCACGGCTCCGGTCCCCGGACCGTGCAGGCTGACGAAGCCGGCCGCGCCGGCGAAACCGCTCCGACGGAGGCAGACCAGAAATGAACCGCTCACAGCCGCTGGTACTCGGCATCGAGTCCTCGTGCGACGAAACGGGCGTCGGCATCGTCCGCGGCACCGACCTGCTGACCAACACGGTGTCCTCGTCCATGGAGGAACACGTCCGGTTCGGCGGCGTCATCCCGGAAATCGCCTCGCGCGCGCACCTGGACGCTTTTGTTCCAGCCCTGCAGGCGGCCCTGGCCGAGGCTGACGTGACGCTGGACGAGATCGACGCCATCGCGGTGACATCCGGTCCGGGGCTTGCCGGTGCACTGATGGTCGGCGTGTGTGCGGCCAAGGCGCTCGCCGTCGCCACCGGCAAGCCGCTGTACGCCATCAACCATCTGGTGGCCCACGTGGGAGTCGGCCTGCTGAACCCGCGGCCCGGCGTCGAAAAGGCCGGAGCCGGCGCCGCAAAACCGGCAAAGCCAATCCTCCCCGAAAACCTGGGCGCCCTCCTCGTTTCCGGCGGCCACACCGAGATCCTGCGCATCCGCAGCATCACCGACGACGTCGAGCTGCTCGGTTCCACCATCGACGACGCCGCCGGCGAAGCGTACGACAAGGTGGCAAGGATCTTGGGCCTGGGCTATCCCGGCGGGCCCGCCATCGACCGGCTGGCGCGCGAAGGAAACGCCAAAGCCATCCGGTTCCCGCGGGGACTCACGCAGCCCAAGTACATGGGCACCGCCGAGGAACCGGGACGGCACCGGTACGACTGGTCCTTCAGCGGCCTGAAGACCGCTGTGGCACGGTGCGTGGAGCAGTTCGAAGCCGCGGGCGAACCCGTGCCGGTGGCGGACATCGCCGCCGCATTCCAGGAAGCCGTGGTGGACGTCATCACCTCGAAGGCTGTCCTGGCCTGCCGCGAGCGTGGCATCACGGACGTTCTGCTGGGCGGGGGAGTGGCCGCCAATTCGCGGCTGCGGCAGCTGACCGAACAGCGCTGCTCAGCCGCCGGCATCACGCTGCACGTTCCGCCGCTGGACCTGTGCACGGACAACGGCGCGATGGTGGCGGCGCTCGGCGCGCAGCTGGTGATGGCGGGCATTGAACCCAGCGGGATCAACTTCGCGCCGGACTCGTCCATGCCGGTCACGACGGTGTCGGCACCCGCAACGGACACGGCCCGAGCCAGCGCAAGCGCCTAAGCCCGGCCGGCGCGCGCTCTGAACGCCGGAGCGGATGAGGGGGCCCGGGAGTGGCATCGGGCCTGCCGGAGCGTGACGGCTTGGGTCCAAAGGACCCAAGCCGTCACGCGTAGGGGCGGGGCCCCCTCATCCGCGGAGGCGGGGCAAAGGCGGTGCTCAGGCAGTAGGGCCGTTCCGCATCTGCTTGACGAGATCGAGGACCACGGCCTGGAGGTTGCCGCCGCTTTCGGCGGCCACCCGCCGCTGGCGCTGGTAGCCCGCGCCGCGGCTGATGATCTTTTCGACGTCGGCCAGCTCATCGGAGCAGCGCAGCTTCGCGGCGATCGGCTCGAGCCGGTTCAGCGTCTCCAGAAGGTGGTCGGTGACGAGCTGCTCGTTGCCCTCGGCGTCGAGGATGATGATCGCATCCATGCCGTAGCGTGCGGCCCGCCACTTGTTCTCCTGGACGTGCCACGGCGGCATGGTGGGAATGCTGCCGCCGGCGTCGAGGATGGTGGAGAACTCATCCACCAGGCACTGCGTCAGGGCTGCGACGGCGCCCACTTCCTCGAGCGTGGCCAGGCCGTCGCAGATGCGCATCTCGATGGTTCCCAGGGCGGGCACCGGCCGGATGTCCCAGCGGATTTCGGAGATGGCGTCGATCACGCCGGTGGTGAACATGTCCTGAACGTAGGACTCGTACTCTTCCCAGCTGGGGAACTGGAAGGGGAGTCCCGCCGTCGGCAGCTGCTGGAACATAAGCGCCCGCTGGGAGGCGTAGCCGGTGTCTTCGCCGCCCCAGAACGGGCTTGAGGCGGAGAGCGCCTGGAAATGCGGGAAGTAGTTGACCAGGCCGTCCAGCACGGGGAGGACTTTGCTGCGACGGTCCAGGCCGACGTGGACGTGGACCCCGTAGATCACCATCTGCCGGCCCCACCACTGCGTGCGGTCGATCAGCTTGGCGTAGCGTTCCTTGTCCGTGACCGGCTGCAGCTGCGGCGGGCTGAACGGATGGCTCCCTGCGCAGAACACTTCCACGCCCATCGGGTCCGTGACTTCACGGACGGCAGCCAGGGAGCGGGCGAGGTCTTCCTTCGCTTCAGCGGCGGTCTCACAGATGCCGGTGACCAGCTCCACGGTGTTAAGGAGCAGCTCCTGCTTGATGTGCGGGTGCTCGTCATCCTCGTTCAGTTCGGGATGCCGTGCCACGACCCCGCGCAGGACCTCGTTGGCCACCGACGAAAGTTCCCCGGTCTGCGCGTCCACCAGCGCGAGCTCCCATTCCACACCAAGAGTTGATTGCCTGGATGAAGCGAAATCAATCTTCATGTGTTCCTCACTGTCTGCTGGCCTGGTGACCTCTGGTCCGGGTGCCGTCCGTTCCTGGCGAACGGCTGGCAGGGGAACGGTCACTCAAGTCTAGTGCAGGGGTAGCATCGAAGAGATGGCTTGGCTATACAGGGCGCGTGAGAGTCTTCACAAAACCGGCCGCCCCCAAACCCCCGGAAAAAATTCCCGTACTGCGTCTGCGGCAGCGCTCGCGGCGCTGTTCGCCGTCGCGTCCTGCACGGCCCCGGCGCCCCAGCCGGAACAAAGTACGACGACGGCGCCCGCGGCTTCCGCTTCCGGCTCACCCAGGGCACCGCAGACGGCTTCACCGCAGACAGGCACGCGCAACCCGTCCGCGGCTGCGCCCGCGACGAAGGCGCTGGGCTGGGGCCCGCAGCAACGGGACGCCGACGCCGCCGCAGCGGCGGTGGCAAAAATGACCCTGCAGGAAAAGGCAGGGCAGGTGATCCTGCCCTTCTACACCGGCCTGGACTACGAGGCCCAGGCCGCCACGGTGGAACGCCTTCACCTTGCCGGATCCATGATCATGGCCGACAACGTGCCCGGAACCGCCACCGGACTGGTGGATGTCCCGGCACTGGCCGGCGTAACGCGCCGGATGGACAAGGCGTCCCGGGCCGGCGGACGGACCTGGCCCGGCCTGGTCGGCGTCGACCAGGAAGGCGGGGCGGTGAGCCGCGTGGGCGCCCCGCTCACCCGCTGGCCCACGCCCATGAGCTACGGTGCGGCCGGCAGCGTTCCCCTGGCCGCCGAAGCCGGCGCCGGGCTGGCCGCCGAACTCGCGCCGCTGGGCTTCACCGTGGACTTCGCGCCGGCGGCCGACGTCACGATGGGCCCCGCCGATCCCACCATCGGCGCACGGTCCATGTCCGGCGACCCCCGTGCGGCGGCATCGCTGAGTGCAGGCTTCGCCAAGGGCATGCTGGCCGGCGGCGTGCTGCCCACCGTCAAGCACTTTCCCGGACACGGCTCGGTGACCACCGATTCGCACAAGGGCCTCCCGGTCCAGAACGCCACCCTCGCGCAGCTGAAGGCCCGGGACTGGAAGCCGTTCCAGTCCGCGATCCAGGCGGGGGCTCCCATGGTCATGACCGGGCACATCGCGGCCCGGGCGCTGGAGCCGGGCGTGCCCGCGTCCCTCTCGAAGGCGACCTACTCGGCGCTCCGCGGCCTGGGCTTCAAAGGCGTGGCCGTCACGGACGGACTGAACATGGGGGCGGTGGCCGGCCGCTATCCCCGCGGTGCCGCAGCGCCTGCCGCGCTGGCGGCCGGGGCGGACCTGCTGCTGATGCCCGCGGATGCCGCCGCTGCGCACGCCGCCGTCGTCGGGGCCGTCACCGGGGGAAAGCTCCCGCTGCAGCGACTGGAGGACGCGGCCCGCCGGGTAGTCACCATGATGATCTGGCGCGGACGGACGGCGCAGCCCAAGCCGCCGGCGGCGCCGGGAAGCGGCGAGGCGCTGTCCGCGAAAATTTCGGCCCGGGCCATCACGGTGGTGGCCGGCAAGTGCAAGGGCGCAGCTGTTGCAGGACACGTCCGGGTGGCCGGCGGCACGCCGGTGGACCAGGCCCGTTTCGCCGCTGCGGCGAAGGACGCGGGGATCTCGCTGGGGACGGGGCCGCTGGTCACCCTGATCGGCTACGGCGGCGCGCCCGCGAAAAGCGACATCGCGGTGTCCCTGGATGCGCCGTGGCCATTGGCCCAGTCCGCGGCCCCGACCAGGATCGCGCTCTACGGCCGCAGCCCCGGGGCGTACAAGGCGCTGCTTGCCGTCCTGGCGGGCAAGGCCGCCGCCCCCGGAAAGCTGCCGGCCGCCGTCGGACCTTACCGGGCCGGCACCGGCTGCAGGTAATGACACCGGCTGCAGGTAATAAAGGCGGTACGGCCGTTTAATGGAGGGGTGCCGATTCTGAACAAAGACATGACCCTGTGCATCTCCCTCTCGGCCCGGCCGAGCAACAACGGGACCCGCTTCCACAACCACCTATACGACCAGCTGGGCCTGAACTGGATCTACAAAGCCTTCGCGCCCACCGACCTGGCGCAGGCGATCGCGGGCGTCCGCGGCCTGGGGATCCGGGGCTGCGCCGTCTCCATGCCCTACAAGGAGGACGTGATCGCCCTGGTGGATGCCATGGACCCGTCCGCCAAAGCGATCGATTCCGTCAACACCATCGTCAACGACGGCGGCCGGCTGACTGCCTACAACACCGATTACACGGCAATCGAACAGCTGCTGCAGAGCAACGCCGTGCCCGCCGGGTCATCGGTGCTGCTCAAGGGTGCCGGGGGCATGGCCAAGGCCACGGCCGCGGCGCTGCGCGACGCCGGGTTCAAGGACGTCACCATCATCGCCCGCAATGAGGAAGCCGGCCGGGCGCTCGCCGATCTGTACGGGTTCGCCTGGCGCGGGGAGCTTGGCACCGGCGCAGATGCGGCGGCGGACATGATCATCAACGTCACGCCCGTGGGAATGGCCGGGGGACCGGAAGCGGACGCGCTGTCCTTCCCCGCCGAAACCATCGAGGCCGCCAGGATCGTCTTCGACGTCGTGGCGCTCCCGGCGGAGACGCCGCTCATCAAGGCGGGCCGCGCGGCCGGAAAGCAGGTCATCACCGGCGCGGAGGTGGCCACCATCCAGGCGCTGGAGCAGTTTGTGCTGTACACAGGCATCCGGCCCACCGAGGAGCAGGTCCGGGACGCCGAGGCGTTCGTCCGCGCCCAGTAGTAGCTACACCGGCCCAGTTACACGGGCTCGACGGAGACAGCCACTCTTTCCTCACCGATCCGGGTGAGGACCAGGGTGGCTGTCTTTTTGCCTGCAGCCTTGCCGCCACCTTTGCCGGCGCCTTTGCCCCCGGGCAGCAGCTGCTTGCGCAGCTCCTCCGGGGTGACGGACGTGCCGCGCTTCTTGATGTCGAGCACGCCGATGCCGTTGTCCCGTACCCAGGCCTTGAGGGCCTTGACGTTGAACGGCATGACCTCCAGGACCCGGTAGGCACGCGCAAACGGGGTGTCCACACGCTGCGGGGCACAGATGTAGGCGATGTGCTCATCCACGAGGTGCCCGCCCAGCTCCAGGGCGAGGTCGGCCACGAGCCCGGCACGGATAACGGCGCCGTCCGGCTCGTACAGGAAACCCTCCACCGGGCCCACGGGGGCGGCGGGTCCGGCGTCGAACCCCTCCCCGCTGGTCATTTCCGCGGCACCCTCGGGCCCGATGACCAGGGCGGCCCGGCGGATGCCCGGACGGGCCACGGCGTTGAACCACAGCGTGACTTCCGTGACGTCCCCGCCCACCGAGACCCACTGCGCCTCGCAGCCGGCAGGCACCGACTCGTGCGGCATGCCGGGCCCCATCTTGACGCCGACGGCACGTCCCGCAGCGGCCAGCGATTCCACGAAGGACAGCGGGGGAGAGAAGGCCTCCGGGTCCCAGATCCGTTTGGTGCCCGACGTGGTGGTGGTGCGCCGGGCGGGGTCCAGCCACACGCCGGCCCCATCCTCCAGCGCCACCGACGTCGCGTCCGAATGAACCACCGTGGCGTGCGGAAAGGGGATGAGGTTGATCGTGGCGCAGGCGGCCGTGGTCTCATCGACCTCCACGGCGGTCACGGCGATATCCAGGGACGCCAGGGCCATGGCATCGGCGCCGAGGCCGCAGCCCAGATCGGCAACGTGCCGGACGCCCGCCTGGGCAAAGCGCTGGGCGTGCCGGGCCGCGACGTTGAGCCGGGTAGCCTGCTCCAGCCCGGCCTGTGTGAACAGCATCTGCCGGGCGAACTCGCCGAACTTGGCTTCCGCCTTGGTCCGGAGCCGGGACTGCGTCAGGACGGCGGAGACGAGTTCGGGGGAGTGGCCGGCCTTGCGGAGGCTTGAGCTGAGGGTGAAGGAGTCGTCCTCCCGGTAGGGTCCGAGCGAGGCCAGCAGCTCCCATCCTTCTTCAGTGAGGAGCGGGGCGATCTGGTCCTGCGGTGCTTCAGACATGGGATCAAGCCTAGTGGAGCGGCCGGCCCAGGCTCTTCCCGATAGGGTGGTCTGAATGGAATCAAGCGAAACGCCCACCCCAGGTCAGCCCGACTCAGGTCAGCCCGAAGGCAACAACCCTGCTCCGGTGCAGCACAGCCGCCTGGTCCGGTACGCACGCCCGGCGCTGATCACCGGCGCCGTGGTCGCCGTCGTCTGCCTTGTCCTGCTGGTGATCATCTTCCTGCTGGACTCCTTCAACGCCACCGTCTACTCGGTGGGCGGCAAGAACATCAGCGACGCCACCGAGGAAGCGCGCCAGATCCGTGACCTGTACCTGGGCGCGCGCATTGGCGGCATCGTGGTGCTGATTGTGTCGGTGCTGGCGGCTGCGGCGGCCGCCGTCGTGCTTGTCCGCGACCAGCGGAAAACGGGGGACTCCGACGGCGGCGAGGACCTTGGGTTCGACGACCTCGCCGGGAGCTGAGCGCCGGGGCCGTGCGCTAACCGGCGGGGCCGCGCGGGTTACGGCGGATGAAATTCTGGCACTCGCCTTGACCGAGTGCTAACCCCTTACATAGAGTCATCATTAGCACTCTCCCTAGGAGGGTGCTAACACACGAAGAGCTGCCAGCCTGGCTGCTGCCGGCACCGCGACGACGGTCTGCCGCCACGGCGCAACAGTTTTTACTGTCCATGAATTTTGACGAAAAGGAGAGGTCCGAGTGTCGGTCTCTATTAAGCCTCTTGAGGATCGCATTGTTGTCCGCCCGCTCGAAGCCGAGCAGACCACGGCTTCCGGCCTGGTCATCCCGGACTCCGCCCAGGAGAAGCCGCAGGAAGGCGAAGTTGTTGCAGTAGGCCCCGGCCGCTTCGAAGACGGCAGCCGCGTTCCGGTCGACGTAGCCGTTGGCGACGTCGTCATCTACTCCAAGTACGGCGGAACCGAAGTCAAGACCGGCGGCACCGAGTACCTCGTGCTCTCCGCCCGCGACGTTCTGGCGATCGTCGTTAAGTAACTCTTTGGATCCCCGTGCCGCTGCCCGCGTCTGACATTTGTCCGGCCGGGCGGCTGCACGGGGTTCTGTCTTGAAAGGACAAACCATGGCAAAGCAGCTTGCGTTCAACGACGCTGCCCGCCGGTCGCTTGAAGCCGGCATCGACAAGCTCGCCAACACGGTTAAGGTGACGCTTGGTCCCCGCGGCCGCAATGTCGTGCTGGACAAGAAGTGGGGCGCCCCCACCATCACCAACGACGGCGTGACCATCGCCCGGGAAGTCGAGCTGGACGACCCGTACGAGAACCTTGGCGCCCAGCTGGCCAAGGAAGTCGCCACCAAGACGAACGACGTCGCCGGTGACGGCACCACCACCGCCACCGTGCTCGCCCAGGCACTGGTCAAGGAAGGCCTGCGCAACGTTGCCGCCGGCGCCGCTCCGGGCCAGATCAAGCGCGGCATCGAGGTCTCCGTCGAGGCCGTCGCAGCACGCCTGCTGGAGAACGCCCGTCCGGTCGAGGGCACCCAGGTGGCCAACGTTGCCGCCATCTCCGCCCAGAGCGACGAGGTGGGCGAACTGCTCGCCGAGGCTTTCGGCAAGGTGGGCAAGGATGGTGTGATCACCATCGAGGAATCCTCCACCACGCAGACCGAGCTGGCCCTCACCGAAGGCATGCAGTTCGACAAGGGCTACCTGTCCCCGTACTTCATCACCGACACTGAGCGCCAGGAAGCCGTCCTCGAGGACGCCCTCATCCTGATCAACCAGGGCAAGATCTCCTCGGTGCAGGAATTCCTGCCCCTGCTGGAGAAGGCGCTGCAGAGCTCCAAGCCGCTGTTCATCATCGCCGAGGACGTCGACGGCGAGGCACTGTCCACGCTGATCGTCAACCGTATCCGCGGCACCCTGAACGTGGTTGCCGTCAAGGCTCCGGGCTTCGGCGACCGCCGCAAGGCGATGCTGCAGGACATCGCGACGCTGACCGGCGCCCAGGTTGTGTCCCCCGAGCTGGGCCTGAGCCTGGACACGGTGGGCCTCGAGGTGCTGGGTACCGCCCGCCGCATCACGGTGACCAAGGACAACACCACCATCGTCGACGGTGCAGGTTCGGCCGAGGACGTTTCAGCACGCGTTGCCCAGCTGCGCGCCGAGCTGACCCGCACCGACTCCGACTGGGACCGGGAAAAGCTGCAGGAGCGCCTGGCCAAGCTGGCCGGCGGCATCGGCGTGATCAAGGTCGGCGCAGCCACCGAGGTTGAGCTGAAGGAAAAGAAGCACCGCATCGAAGACGCAGTGTCCTCCACCCGCGCTGCCCTCGAAGAAGGCATCGTGGCCGGTGGCGGTTCCGCCCTGATCCACGCGCTGAAGGCACTCGACGAGGACCCGGCCGTCACGGCACTCGAAGGTGACGCGGCTGCAGCCGTCGGCATCGTCCGCCGTGCACTGGTCCAGCCGCTGCGCTGGATCGCCCAGAACGCCGGCCACGACGGCTACGTCATTACGGCCCGGGTTGCTGAGCAGGACAACAACCACGGCTTCAACGCCAAGTCCGGCGAGTACGAGGACCTGATCGCAGCGGGCGTCATCGACCCCGTCAAGGTCACCCGCGCAGCCCTGCGCAACGCAGCCTCCATCGCTGCGCTGGTGCTCACCACCGAGACCCTGGTGGCTGAAAAGCCCGCCGAGGAAGACGAGCACGCAGGCCACAGCCACTAGGCTGCTGCCCGCGCCCGCGGTATCCCAAGGAGGCCCGGCCCAGCTGACGCTGGCCGGGCCTCCTTGCGCTTTAAAGCACGTTTTCCCAGCCGAGACCCCGGCCACACGCCGCGCGTTTGATTCGTCTGGAATGTCACGAATCGGTAACATGGATACTTTGTGCTGCCGTTTGAGGGGTTATCTGTGCCAGAAGCGAGATCGACGGACCCGAAGAAAAGCATGCCGCGCGAGGAGCCGGCGCCAAACCAAACCCATGGGCCGCGGGCTGCCCGGCTGAAGGCAAAGCCTGGCTACCGGCCCGAGGTGCAGGGCCTCCGCGCCCTGGCCGTGCTCATGGTGGTCACCTACCACGTGTGGCTTGGCCGGGTTTCCGGTGGCGTGGACATCTTCCTGCTGATTTCGGCGTTCCTGCTGACCCTCTCCTTCGTCCGCAAGGTGGAGAAGGGCACGCCGCTGCGGCTGGTGAGCCACTGGCTGCACCTCTTCAAGCGGCTGATTCCGGCCGCCGTCGTCGTTATTCTCGGTGTGCTGGCCGGAACGTGGCTGGTCCTGCCGCAGAGCCGCTGGCCGGACGTGCTCAATGAGGCGTGGGCGTCCCTGCTCTACGGGCAGAACTGGCTGCTGGCCAACACGGCGGTGGACTACTACGCGCAGGACCACTCCGGCGCGAGCCCGCTCCAGCACTTCTGGTCGCTGTCTATCCAGGGCCAGGTCTTCATTCTCTGGCCCCTGATCTTCGCTGGCTCTGCCTTGGTGTGGCGGCTCCTTCAGCGCCGCCGGGACGTCAGCTACCGGACGGTCCTGATGGTGGCCTTCGGCGGTATTTTCGTCTCTTCCCTGGTGTTCTCGATCGACCAGACATCCAGCAACCAGGCCTACGCCTACTTCGACACCCGGACCCGGCTCTGGGAGTTCGCGCTGGGATCGCTGCTGGCACTGGCGCTGCCGTACCTGAAGCCGGGCAAGGCGCTGCGCGTTGTGCTGGGCTGGGCCGGACTGGCCGCCATGATCTCCTGCGGCCTGGTGCTCACCGTGGACCGGTCCTTCCCGGGCTTCATCGCGCTGTGGCCCACGCTGGCTGCCGCTGCCATCATCGTGGCGGGGCAAAGCGGGAGCCGGTTCGGCGTGGACCGGATCCTGTGCTCAAGGCCGCTGGTGGCCCTGGGGGACAACTCCTATGCCCTGTACCTGTGGCACTGGCCTGTCCTGGTCCTGTCATTGGCCGCCACCGGGATCGCCAAGCCCAACCTGGTCCAGGGCCTCGCCATCGTGGGCGGTTCAGTGGTCCTGGCTGTGCTGACCACCCGCTTCGTCGAGAAGCCCCTGCGCGAATGGCACTGGCCGCAACTTCGGGCCTGGCGCACCGCCGTCGTCATTGTTGCCTGCGGCGCGCTGCTGGCCGGACCGGTGGCGCTGTGGCAGACCAAGCTGACCGCCGACGAGGCGGCAGCGGCGGCGCAGCCGCGCGAGCTGACCCCCGGTGCTGCCGCGCTGGCGCCGGAGAACGCCGGCAAGCCGACGCCGGAGGCCACCGTTATTCCCGCCCCGGCCGCCATGAAGAATGAGTGGGCGGACATCGACGGGCTGTGCACCGGCGACAACGTTCCCGGTGACCCGCTGCTCAACGGCTGCCTGCAGAACAGCAAACCGGACAAGGTCACCAAGCGGATCGTGGTGCTCGGCGATTCCCACGCCCAGCAGTACATGGCCGCGCTTGGGCCGATCGCCCGGGACCACGGGTGGGAGGTGGTCACCCTGCTGAAGGGCAACTGCCGGTTCGGTGCCGAATCCCCGGACCGCGACGCCGACTGCAACGCCTTCAACAAGGCCAGCGCGGCGTACGTCATGGAGCACAAGCCTGACGCGGTGTTCACCGTGGCGTCCCTCACGCACAAGGAAGCCCCGTTCGAAACCGAGGTGCCCGGCTACCTGCAGGGCATCAAGCAGTTCACCGACGCCGGGATCGACGTGGTGGGCGTCCGGGACAACCCGCGCTTCGCCATCAACATGCCTGAATGCGTCCAGAAGTACGGCACCGACGCCCCGGAGTGCAACCCGCCGCTGGGCGAGTCCCTTGCCGCCAAGTCGCCGCTGGACGCGTACCGCGGCAAGGTGGCCGGGCTGCACCTGATGGACATGAGTGACTTCATCTGCGCCGGCGGCATCTGCCCGGCCGTGGTGGGCAACGTCTACGTCTACAAGGACGACAACCACCTGACCAAGACCTACGTGCAGTCCATGATTCCGATGTTCGGGAAGCGGCTCCTGGCGGCCACCGGCTGGAAGTAGCTGGCCGGTGATGGGCCCACGCCCGCGAGGGTTCCCTGGCCGAGCTTGCGAGGTTAGGGAGCGGGTGGGGCGTGCCCTTGCTCACAATGCCGGCGTGGAATATGGGGATGGCCGCCAAGGTTCTAGTATTAATTCAATTCCTCCAGAACCACCTCCTGGCTCCGCTTTAACCAGCACAGGGCCAACCCTGCACAGGCCAGTCCCGTAATGACGGGCTGGTCATCGGCTGCAACCCCTACCCGTGAACCTGCAAAACAAGGTAAGAGGCGCACTCATGACCCAGCCCGAGCACGACCCCTTCGGCTTCATCGGCCTGACGTACGACGACGTCCTGCTGCTTCCCGGCCACACCGACGTGATCCCCTCCGAGGCCGACACGTCTTCCCGGATCTCCAAGCGCATCACGGTCCAGACCCCGTTGCTGTCCGCGGCCATGGACACTGTCACCGAATCCCGGATGGCCATCGCCATGGCACGCCAGGGCGGCCTCGGCGTCGTCCACCGCAACCTCGCGATCGACGACCAGGCCGACCAGGTGGACCGCGTCAAGCGCAGCGAGTCGGGCATGATCACCAACCCGCTCACGATCGGTCCCGAGGCCACGCTGCAGGAACTCGACGAGCTCTGCGCCCGCTACCGCGTCTCCGGCCTCCCCGTGGTCGACGACGGCAACCGCCTCCTCGGCATCGTCACCAACCGCGACACCCGCTTCGTTCCGGAATCCGACTTCCCGATCCGGCTGGTCAGCGACGTCATGACCAAGATGCCGCTGGTCACCGGCCACGTCGGCATCAGCCGCGAGGAAGCCTCGCACAAGCTGGCCACGAACAAGATCGAGAAGCTCCCGCTGGTGGACGAGCAGGGGCGCCTGAAGGGCCTCATCACCACCAAGGACTTCACCAAGGCGGAGCAGTACCCGCTGGCCACCAAGGACGACGAGGGCCGGCTGCGTGTCGGTGCCGCCATCGGCTTCTTCGGTGACGGCTGGGAGCGTGCCATGAAGCTGGTGGACGCCGGCGTGGACGCCCTCTTCGTTGACACCGCCAACGGCCACTCGCAGGGTGTGCTGGACATGATCCGCCGCCTCAAGTCCGATCCTGTCGCGGCGCACGTGGACATCATCGGCGGCCAGGCCGCCACCCGCGAAGGCGCCCAGGCGCTGATCGACGCCGGTGCCGACGGCATCAAGGTGGGCGTGGGGCCGGGCTCCATCTGCACCACCCGCGTGGTGGCCGGTGTGGGCGTTCCGCAGATCACCGCCATCTACGAATCGGCCAAGGCCGCCATTCCGGCCGGCGTTCCGCTGATCGCCGACGGCGGCCTCCAGTACTCCGGCGACATCGGCAAGGCGCTGGTTGCCGGTGCCGACACCGTGATGCTCGGTTCCCTGCTGGCCGGCTGTGACGAATCACCGGGTGAGCTCATCTTCGTCAACGGCAAGCAGTTCAAGAGCTACCGTGGCATGGGCTCCCTCGGCGCCATGCAGTCCCGCGGCAAGAACACGTCCTACTCCAAGGACCGCTACTTCCAGGCCGACGTCTCCGGCGATGACAAGCTCATCCCCGAGGGCATCGAAGGCCGCGTGGCCTACCGCGGACCGCTGGCCTCGGTGGCGTACCAGCTGGTGGGCGGCCTCCGCCAGACCATGTTCTACGTCGGGTCCCCAACCATCCCCGAACTGAAGTCCCGCGGCAAGTTTGTCCGGATCACCCCGGCCGGCCTGAAGGAATCGCACCCGCACGACATCCAGATGACCGTCGAGGCGCCGAACTACGGTTCCCGCTAAAAGCAGGTCGCACCGACGGGGCGCCGGGCTTTCTCCCGGTGCCCCGTCGTCGTCTGCGGCGGAGGCGCGCCCAGGGTGCGGGGCTAGGCTGGAGCCATGTCCCAACCACGCCATCCCGCCGAACTGAACCCGAAACGGGAATCCCAGCGGCGGCTGGCACTGAAGCCCTACGCCCGTGCCGTGGCCCAGGTGCTCCGCGTCAGTTTCCGCGCATCGCCCGGTGCCGTGCTCATGAAGGTGGCGGGCTCGCTGATCTCGGCGGTGCTGCCGCTGGTCACCACGTACTTCGCCGGCCTGACCACCACGGCGCTGGCGGCCGCCTACAGCGGGGACGCCGGCGCCGGGCAGCAAGCCATCGTTTACGTCATCATCACCGCCGCGCTGGGCCTCTTCTGGGGAGCGTTCGGCAGCCTGGACCGCTACATCCAGCAGGTCATGAGCTTCCGGGTCGGGGCCATCGTGGGCGATCTGATGTACGAGCGGTTCCTTGCGCTGGATTTCTGGCGGTACGACGACAAGGAGACGGTAGACCTCTACGACCGCGCCAAGCGGTTCTCCGACTCCTACGCCAGGGTTCTGGACCGGATCGCGGCCATCTTCACGCAGCTGGTGTCGGTGCTGCTGGCCATCGGCGCGCTGCTGCTGGTGAGCTGGTGGATCGCCGTGATCGTGCTGGTCGCGATCGTCCCCAGCGTCTACCTGCAGTTCAAGCTCTCCCGCGAGCAGATCGCGCACTGGAACACCCAGGTGGACTCGCGGCGCCAGCGGCGGATGATCGAGACCAACCTGCTCCGCCCGCAGCACATCGCCGAGATGCGCCTGTACGGGATCGTCGGATACCTCATGGATTTCCGGTCCCGGCTCCGGGACGCCGACGAGAAGCGCCGGCTGGATTTCCAGAAACGGTACATCCCCAAGCAGCTGGCCGCCGACGCCCTGCAGTACGCGGCAGAGGTCGTCTCGCTCATCTGGGTGGTCGGCCAGATCATCGCCCGCGCCCAGCCGGTGGGGCAGTTCCTCTACGTCCAGCAGATCGTCAGCCGGGCGCTGTCCACGGCGAACAACCTGGTCTCCTCGCTCAGCTCCATCGACGAGGACCTGGCCAACCTCAAGGACTACGAGCTGTTCATGGCGCTGCCCGTGCATGCCAGCCATGCGCCGCCGCTTCTGGAGGCGCCAAAGACCGTTGAGCTTCGCGATATCCGCTTCACGTACACCGGCAGCGATCTCGAGGTCATCAAGGGCATCTCCCTGACCATCCGCGAGGGCCAGCACATCGCCATCGTGGGGGAGAACGGCGCCGGCAAGTCCACCCTGATCCGGATCCTGGCCGGGCTCTACCGGCCGGATTCCGGCCAGGTGATGCTCGACGGCGTGGACCTCGCCGCCGTCGACGTCACCTCCTGGCACCGCCACCTGGCGGTGCTGAGCCAGGAGTTCCTCAAGTACGAGTTTGCTACCGCAGCCGAAAACATCCTGTTCGGCGACGTCGATTCCCCGCGCGACGACGGACGGATCCGCACTGCCGCCGCCGACGCCGAGGCCCTGGACTTCATCAACAGGCTGCCCAACGGCCTGGACAACCACGTCAGCAACTGGATGGAGGATCCACGCGGCCGCAAGGGGAGCGGACTGAGCGGCGGGCAGTGGCAGCGCCTCGCCATGGCCCGGAACTTCTACCGGAACGCATCGTTCATGGTCATGGATGAGCCCACCTCCGCCATCGACGCGCTGGCCGAGCACCGGATCTTCACCCGGCTGTTCGCGGAGCGCAGCAGCACCATCATCGCCATCAGCCACCGGCTCGCCACGATCGAGAAGGCGGACATCGTGTACATGCTGGAGGACGGCCGGATCGTGGAGCAGGGCACGCACCGGGAACTGGTGGCCCTTCGCGGCCGGTATTTCCGCATGTTCGAATCCCAGCTCAGCGTCGAGGAGGCTGGCGGCATCTGACCGCGGTGCCCTGTCGTCGTGGGCGTGCGTCCCGGTGTCCCGGTCCTGAGGCAGGCGGCCGGCTGGGATAACCTAGAGCAGTGACTTACGAGATTGAGATTGGCCGTGGCAAGCGTGGGCGTCGTGCCTACTCCCTGGATGACATTGCGATCGTCCCCAACCGTCGCACCCGTGACCCCAAGGACGTCTCCGTCTCGTGGCAGATCGATGCCTACAAGTTCGACATGCCCGTCATCGCCGCACCCATGGACTCGGCCATGTCCCCGGCGACCGCCATTGCCCTCGGCAAGCTCGGCGGCCTCGGCGTCCTGGACCTCGAGGGCCTTTGGACCCGGTATGAGGACCCGCAGCCCGTGCTGGACGAGATCGGCGCGCTGGCAGACGAAACCAACAGCCCGGCCGTCACGCGCAGGATGCAGGAGCTGTACCAGGCACCCATCCAGCCCGAACTGATCACCTCGCGCCTGGCCGAAATCCGCGCCGCAGGCATCACCGTGGCCGGGTCCCTGACCCCGCAGCGCACCCAGGAGCACTACAAGACTGTGGTGGCGGCCGGCGTCGACATCTTCGTGATCCGCGGAACCACGGTTTCCGCCGAGCACGTCTCAAAGGATCACGAACCGCTGAACCTCAAGCAGTTCATCTACGAACTCGACGTCCCCGTCATCGTGGGCGGCGCCGCGGGCTACACCCCGGCCCTGCACCTGATGCGCACCGGCGCGGCCGGCGTCCTGGTCGGGTTCGGCGGCGGTGCCACCACCACCACGCGCCGGGCACTGGGCATCCACTCGCCCATGGCCTCCGCCATTTCCGACGTCGCCGCCGCCCGCCGCGACTACATGGACGAGTCCGGCGGACGCTACGTCCACGTGATCGCCGACGGCGGCATGGGCACCTCGGGTGACATCGTCAAGGCCATCGCCATGGGCGCCGACGCCGTCATGCTCGGCACAGCCCTCGCCCGGGCGGAGGAGGCCCCCGGAAAGGGCTGGCACTGGGGCCAGGAGGCACACCACCTGGAATTGCCCCGCGGCGACAGGGTCAACATCGGAACCGTCGGACCGCTGGAAGAGGTGCTCTTCGGGCCGGGCCACCACACCAACGGGACCTCCAACCTGATCGGCGCGCTCCGCCGCTCCATGGCCACCACCGGCTACTCGGACCTCAAGGAGTTCCAGCGGGTCGACGTCGTGGTTTCCCCCTACGAAGGGAACTGATCCACAGCCTTCACCGGCACCCTGCCCATCGGCAGACGCACGAAGTACTCTGGTGAACTACAACGTTCGATGAGGATGGAGGCCTGTCATGACCGGTTACCGTGAACGTCCGGCGGCTGCCCGGGGTGCCCTGGGACCCGAAGCGCGGGAGGCCGCGCTGGCCGCGCTGAAGGCCTCGGCGGAGCCGGGCAAGGAACTGGACATCCTCATCGTCGGCGGCGGCATCGTCGGCACCGGCGTCGCCCTCGACGCCGTGACCCGAGGCCTGAACGTGGGCATCGTGGAAGCCAGCGACTGGGCCGCCGGAACGTCCTCGCGGTCCTCCAAGCTCATCCACGGCGGCCTCCGTTACCTGGAGATGCTCGACTTCGCACTCGTGAAGGAGGCGCTCCAGGAACGGGGGCTGCTGCTTTCGGAGCTGGCGCCGCACCTGGCCCGGCCGGTGCCGTTCCTGTACCCGCTGACCAAACACTTCGTTGAGCGGCCCTACATCGGGGCCGGCATCGCGTTGTACGACGTCATGTCCATCTCCGGCGGCCACAAGCGGGGCGTGCCGTTCCACAAGCACCTGTCGCGCCGGGGCACCCTGCGCGCCGCCCCGAGCCTGAAGGACGACGCCTTCGTCGGTTCGATCCGCTACTACGACGGCCAGGTGGACGACGCCAAGTACGTGGCCAACCTGGTGCGGACCGCCGCCTACTACGGCGCGCACGCCGTCAACCAGACCGCCGTCGTCGACTTCCTGCGCGAAGGGGAGCGCGTGGTGGGCGCCAAAGTGGTCAACCGCGAGGACGGGTCCGGCTTCAACATCCGGGCCAAACAGGTCATCAACGCCACCGGCGTCTGGACCGACGAAACCCAGGCCATGGTCACCGAGCGCGGCCAGCTGAAGGTGCGCGCCTCCAAGGGCATCCACCTGGTGGTGCCGCGGGACCGCTTCCAGTCGACGGTGGGCCTGATCCTGCGGACCGAGAAGTCCGTGCTGTTCGTCATCCCGTGGGGGCGGCACTGGATCATCGGCACCACGGATACCGACTGGCACCTGGACAAGGCCCACCCCGCGGCGTCCAGCAAGGACATCGATTACCTTCTGGAGCACGTCAACAAGGTCCTGAAAAGGCCACTCACCCGGGAGGACGTGGAGGGTGTCTATGCCGGGCTGCGGCCGTTGCTGGCCGGCGAAAGCGACTCCACGGCGAAGCTCTCCCGCGAGCATGTGGTGGCCCACCCCGTGCCCGGCCTGGTAGTGGTGGCAGGGGGCAAATGGACCACGTACCGCGTCATGGCCAAGGACGCCGTGGACGAGGCCGTCCGCAGCATGGACGAACGCGTGGCCCCGAGCTGCACCGAGACCATCCCGCTGCTGGGCGCCAGCGGATTCAAGGCCGCCTGGAACCGCCGCAACCGGACGGCGGAGGAATTCGGGGTGCACGTGGCACGGGTGGAGCACCTGCTGAACCGCTACGGCTCCATGGCGTCTGAGGTGCTGGCCCTCATCCAGGACCGGCCCGAACTGGCCGATCCGCTGCCCGGTGCGGACGACTACCTGCAGGCCGAGGCGGTCTACGCGGCGACCCATGAGGGTGCCCGGCACGTGCACGACGTCCTGACCCGCCGCACCCGGATCTCCATCGAGGCATGGGACCGCGGTGTGTCTGCCGTCCCGGTAGTCGCTAAGCTTATGGGAGAAATTCTTGGCTGGAGCGACGCGCAGCGGGAAAGCGAAATCAAGCATTACCTGGCGCGGGTAGAGGCCGAACGGCTGAGCCAGCAGCAGCCCGACGACGAGTCGGCGGATGCTGCCCGGCTGGGCGCGGAGGACATCGTCCCGCTGCGTTGAGACCGCAACCCGCCCGACAGGCCCCGGCCCCACTGAAGGGACACCACTTGGCGGAACCACTGGACCGTTACGACGCGGAACTCACCACACCGGACCTGGTGATCCTGGAAATGGATGCCGAGGACAAGGTGGATGCTGCCAGCCAGCTGGCGCGCAAACTGTTCGACGCGGGCCGAGTCTCCGACCTCGAGGGCTTCCTGAAGCACGTCAACGCCCGGGAGCACCAGCTGGCCACCGGCCTGCCCGGGGGAGTGGGCCTGCCGCACGCCCGCAGCGAGTTCGTCTCCGAAACCTCCATCGCCGTCGGGATCACCAAGTACGGCAAGGCCCTCGACTTCGGCGCCTCTGACGGCCCGGCCACGGTGGTCCTGCTCATCGCGACGCCGGCGAGTTCTTTCTCCGACCACCTTGAGGTCCTGGCCACCCTGGCCCGTTCCCTGTCCAAGGAATCGTTCCGGGAATCCCTGCGCCGGGCCTACGACGCCGAGGTCATCGCCGAGCTCATCAACTCAAGCCTGGTCTTCTTCGACCACTAGAGATTGGGGCAGGCCCTTTCGTGTCGACTTCGTCGCCACGCAGGGACCCGGCTGCCCCACTCTGGGGGCAGGCCCTTTCGTGTCGACTTCGTCGCCACGCAGGGACCCGGCTGCCCCGCTCTGGGCAGGCGTTTCGTTGTTCTACACGGGGACGAAGTAACGTTAAGGGGTGTGGAAAACAGCCCTCCAGCCCCGGTGGATCGCAGGCCTGGTCTTTGCGATCGCCGTTTCGGGTGTCTTTGTGCTCCTGAGCCAGTGGCAGTTCGGCCGTTCCACGCAGCCGGAAGTGCCGGTCAACCCCACAACGGAGCAGGTCAAGGCACTGACGGAAACCCTGCGGCCCGGTGACTTCTTCCGGGGCTCGGCGGCCGACCAGATGGTGTCCGCATCCGGCAGCTATGATCCGGCCAAGCAGGTCCTCGTGCCGGGCCGCCTCAAAGACGGCAAAACCGGATACTGGGTGGTCACGGGTTTCGCGGTGGCGGACGCCCCCGTGCTCAAAGGCGCGGCAGCCTCGCCGAAAACCTACATACCGGTGGCCCGCGGCTGGATCGCCGCCCCGGCGGACGCCGGCGCCCCGCCGTCGGGCATCATCCAGCTGACCGGACGGCTGCTGCCGTCCGAGGCGCCGGTGCCCAACACCGCCCCTGAGCCCGGCCGGGCGACCGCCGTTTCCGTCGCCGAACTGATCAACGCCTGGAACGTCAGCAGCTACCCTGCCTTCGTTTCCGCCACGGCGGAGAAATCGGGAACGGCCGACGTCGGTGCTGCCGCCGGCAGCGGCCTGGAGCCGCTCAATATCGCCGCACAGCCACCGGCCGCGAAGGTCAACTGGCTGAACCTGTTCTACTCCGTGGAGTGGATCGTTTTCGCCGGCTTCGCCCTGTTCATCTGGTGGCGGCTGGTCAAGGACGACTACCGCAGAAGCCTCGAGGACGCCGAGGACCACGACGGACCAGAACCCACCCAAACCAACGAGATCCAACAAAAGGTACAGCCATGATCGAACCCAAGCCGGCCATCCAGCCCTCCAACCCTGCCGGGGCGGCGAAGAAGCGACGCTTTGGCGGCACGGAGGCGCAGATCCGCTCCGCCCTGAAGTTCTACAAGGTCATGGCATACCTCACGGGTGCCATGCTGCTCCTGCTGTGCGCGGAGCTCGTGGCCCGCTACGGTTTCGGCCAGTACCTCTTTGCGGGCGGAACGGACGCCCTGACCGGCCAGCCGTTCGGCTTCGGCTTCGCCGAGGCGGAACCGAAGGGCGTTCTCGGCGGATTCAACGTGTCGGTCACCGTGCTCATTGTCCACGGCTGGATGTACGTGGTGTACCTGATGTCCAACTTCCGTCTGTGGACGCTGATGCGCTGGCCGTTCGCCAAAATGATCCTGCTGGCACTGGGCGGCGTGGTCCCGTTCCTGTCCTTTATCGTGGAGAAGAAGTTCCACGCCGAGGTGGAGGCCGAACTTGCCGCCAACCCGCAGGCGGCCAGCCGCTACTGATCGGCGTTCCGTACGTCACAGCGGGCCCGCTCAAGGTGCGTCGGGGCAAGGACGCAAAGTAGGCTAGTACGGTGACTACTCCCACTCCATCCCAGACTTCCCAGAAGCCGGTGCTGGTAGTTGACTACGGTGCCCAGTACGCGCAGCTGATTGCCCGCCGCGTCCGGGAAGCAAATGTGTATTCGGAAGTGGTTCCGCATACCTACAGCACTGAGCAGCTCCTGGCCAAGAACCCCGCCGCCATCATCCTCTCCGGCGGCCCCGCCAGCGTTTACGCCGACGGCGCCCCGAGCGTTGGTGCCGACCTCTTCGAGGCCGGCGTCCCCGTCTTCGGCATCTGCTACGGCTTCCAGGCCATGGCCAATGCCCTCGGCGGCAAGGTGGACAAGACCGGCCTGCGGGAGTACGGCTCCACCCAGACCACCATTCTCGGCGAAGGCCGTTCCGTCCTCGAAGGAATGCCGCAGCACCAGAACACCTGGATGAGCCACGGCGACTCCGTCCACGAGGCCCCCGAGGGCTTCGAGGTGCTGGCCACCACGGCGGGCGCTGAGGTTGCCGCGTTCGCCAACGAGGAGAAGTGCCTGTACGGCGTGCAGTGGCACCCCGAGGTGAAGCACTCGGCCTACGGCCAGCAGGTGCTGGAGAACTTCCTGTTCAAGGGCGCCAGGCTGGAACAGAACTGGACCACCGGCAACATCCTCGAGGAGCAGGTGGAGCGCATCCGCCAGCAGATCGGCGATGCCCGGGTCATCTGCGGCCTTTCCGGCGGCGTGGATTCCGCCGTGGCTGCAGCCCTCGTCCAGCGTGCCGTGGGCGACCAGCTGACCTGTGTCTTCGTTGACCACGGGCTGCTGCGCGAAGGCGAGGCCGAGCAGGTGGAGCGCGACTTCGTTGCCGCCACCGGCGTGAACCTCTACGTGGCCAACGAGCAGGAGCGCTTCCAGTCGGCGCTGGCGGGTGTCAGCGACCCCGAGACCAAGCGCAAGATCATTGGCCGCGAATTCATCCGGGCCTTCGAAGAGGCCGAGCGCGCCATCATCGCCGACGCCGCAGCGCACGGCGAAAAGATCAAGTTCCTCGTGCAGGGCACCCTGTACCCGGACGTCGTCGAATCCGGCGGCGGCGAGGGCGCGGCAAACATCAAGAGCCACCACAACGTGGGCGGCCTGCCGGAGGACCTGCAGTTCGAGCTTGTCGAGCCGCTGCGTGCACTGTTCAAGGACGAGGTGCGTGCCGTGGGCGCCCAGCTCGGCCTGCCCCAGGAGATCGTCGGCCGCCAGCCGTTCCCCGGCCCCGGCCTCGGAATCCGCATCGTCGGCGAAGTCACGAAGGAGCGCCTGGACCTGCTGCGCAAGGCCGACGCTATCGCACGTGCGGAACTGACCGCTGCCGGACTCGACAATGACGTCTGGCAGATGCCCGTGGTGCTCCTCGCGGACGTCCGCAGCGTGGGCGTCCAGGGCGACGGCCGCACCTACGGCCACCCGATCGTGCTGCGCCCCGTCTCCTCCGAGGATGCAATGACGGCCGACTGGTCGCGGCTTCCCTACGACCTGCTGGCCCGGATCTCCAACCGGATCACCAACGAGGTCGACGGCGTCAACCGCGTGGTGCTCGACGTCACCAGCAAGCCGCCGGGAACCATCGAGTGGGAATAGCGTTGTAAGAATGGCCGGCCTCCGCAAGGGAGGCCGGCCATTTTGCGTTCCGGCTGCCGCAGGGGGCTTCCGGCTGCGAAATGCGCCGCAACTTAGGCCGCCCAGTGTTGCGGTCTCTCAACCCGCGGCGGTTTCCGGCTACGCTCGAAACTATGCCCGTATGGTCCAAGGCGTCACGTGCAAGCGCAGAAAAGAAGGCAGTAGTGTCAGTAGGTCAGGTCGACTCCGAGGGTTCGGAGGAGCTCAGGAAGTGGCTGTCCGGGCTCAAACCCGTCACAGGGGCAGACACCATGCTGCGCTTCACCAAGACGCCCGAGGGTTCCATCGACCTCACCCACGCGCATCCATCCGGCCTGGCGCAGCTCATGGCGGGACGCCGCACGCGGCTCTCCACGCTGATCCGTGACCAGCAGCAGTACGTGGTGGCCGCCCGGGCCTGCCGGAACCTGCGCTCCAAGATCTTTGAATTGGCCAATGACCGCGGCATCGAGGCGGGGTACTTCTCGGCCGGCACCGTGGTGTGGACCTCCGCCGTCGGGGGCAAGCCGCAGCGTGTTTCGGCGCCGGTGATGCTGACTGCCATGTCGCTGACCATCCGTCCCGGGGAAGACGACTACGAACTGCAGCTCACGGAGCAAGCGCAGATCAATCCGGCACTGATCCGTCACCTGAAGACCATCCACGGGATCGTGTTCGACGTCAACGCCGTAACCAGGATGGCGTACAGCACCGCGCGGTTCGACCCCCTGCCCGTGCTGGACCGGATCAGCACCCTGGTCAAGCCCATCCACGGCGCCGACGTGGAGCACAACCTGCTCGTCTCGACCTTCGCGGACCTGTCCGGAAACCTCGATGATCCGTGGATCAACGGGCAGAACACGCTGGTGTCCTCCCTGGCCAAGGCCGCGTCCGGCGAGGTCGTCGACGTTCCGGCGCTTCAGCCAGGGCGTTTTCCCGGCGTGGATGAGCGGGACCCCGCCGAGGAACTGCTCCTGCTCGACGCCGACACCGACCAGCAGTATGTGATCGACGCCGTGCGCGCAGGGGACTCGCTGGTGGTGAGCAGCCCGCCCGGCACCGGCCAGACGCAGACGGCCATCAACACGATCGGTGCGCTGGTGGACGAAGGCAAGACCGTCCTGGTGGTGGGGGACCGGCGTGCCAGCCTCAACGAGGTGGCCGGACGCCTCGAAAGCCTGGGCCTGGAGTCCATCCTTTTCCAGCTGTCCGGAAACGCCACACCCCAGCAGCTCAAGGGCCAGCTGGTGCGCGCCATCGTTCGCAACGAGAAGGCCCAGGAGCCGCAGCTTGGCAACCTGCACAAGACCCTCACCGAGCACCGCCATGCCCTCCTGGACCACGTGGCGTCTCTGCACAACGTGCGGCAGCGGTGGGGCTGCTCGCCGTACCAGGCGATGCAGTCGCTCGCCGAACTGACCTCCATCCAGCCCGCACCGGCCACCACCGTCCGCCTGAAGCGCAGCGTCCTGGACAATATCCGGGACCGCGAGGAGCTGGCCGGCCGGCTGAAGCGGGCCGCCGAGCTCGGTGCGTTCAGCAGGGCGTCGACCACCAGCCCCTGGCATGGTGCCCGGCTGGTGACGCGCAAGGAAACCGAGGAAGCCCAGGAGCTGGCGCGTTCGGTGGCCAAGAAGCTGCCGCTGCTGCAGGAACGGATGAAGGACGTGGCCAGCCACGCTGAAATCCGCCTGGGCAGCACCTTCGCCGAATGGGGCTCCCAGCTCAAGCTCCTGGTGGCCGTCCGCGAAAGCCTGGACAAGTTCACGCCGGATATTTTTGACCGGCCCGTGACTGACCTGATCTCTGCGACGGCGTCTTCGTCCTGGCGCCGGGAACGCGGCATCGAGATGGCTTCCATGCAGCGATCGCGCCTGCGCCGGGTGGCCAAGGAGTACGTCCGTCCGGGTGTGCACATCGCCGACCTTCACAGTTCGCTGGTGCTGGTGCAGGAACAGCGCGCCCAGTGGGCCGGCTACGCCACCACGCAGCGGCACCCGGCCGTGCCTTCCGGCCTCGCGGAGATCAGCATCATGCACCGCGGCCTGACCCGCGAGATGAAGATGCTGGGCGAGGCACTGCGGCACACGGCGGCCGGCGGGTCGCTCGAAGGCATTCCGTACCCGGAGCTCATGGAGCGCCTGGAACGGCTGGTGGCGGACACCCAGACGCTGCAGACCCTGCCCGAGCGTACCCTGCTCATCGAGAACATGCGCGAGCACGGGCTGGGGGAGCTGCTCGCAGACCTCTCGGAGCGCGAGGTGGGCGCCGGGTCCGTCGCCGCCGAACTGGACCTGGCCTGGTGGCAGTCGGCGCTCGAGGCGATGATCAGCGGTGATGACTATCTGGCCATGTCCGACGGCGACGCGCTGCGGCAGCTTGAGGCCGAGTATCGCCTCGCGGACAACGCCCACATCGCCAGCGGCGCCGGCCGGCTGCGCTGGAAGCTGGCCGGGCGCTGGCGGGCGGGCATCGAGGAACATGCCCGCCAGGCGGACCTGCTCCGGAGCCTGCTCAAGGACGGGCGGGTCACGCTTGCTGCGCTGACCGCGCAGGCGCCCGGGCTGGTTCCCATGCTGGCGCCGGTCTGGTCGGTCAGTCCCTACCTCATGACCGGGCTCCTTCCTGCAGAACAGAAGTTTGACGCCGTGGTGATCCTCGACGCCGAGGCGACGTCGCTGCAGGCCGTCCTCCCGGCCGTTGCCCGCGCCAGGCAGGTGATCGCCTTTGGCGACGACAGGATCGCCAGCCCCCGCACCTTCACGGTTGCGGTGGAGCGGCTCGCCGCCGGTGAGCAGTCGCACCAGAGCGTCGAAAGCGCCTTCACCGCACTTTCTGCGGTCCTGCCGACGGCCCCGTTGCGCTCCGTCTACCGCGCGGTGGACGAGGACCTGGTGCTGCAGCTGAGCAAGAACTTCTACGACGGCGGCCTCCGCCGCCTGCCCGAGGGCCAGTCGGCCACGGGGCTGGACCGTGCCCTGACGGTGGAGTACCTGCCCGACGGCACGGGCCTGCCCAGCGCAGACCACGAGGGCGTCGAATCGGTGGTGGCCGAGGTCAACCGCGTGGTGGACCTCGTGTTCGAACACGCCCGGCTCCGGCCCCGGACGTCGCTGGCAGTGGTGACCGCCAGCCTCAGGCACGCGGCACGCATCGGTGAGTCCATCCGGCTGCAGCTGCCCAACCATCCATCGCTCTCCGGGTTCTTCACGGCAGGCGAAGAATCCTTCAGGGTTGTTGACCTGGAACGGGCCCAGGGGCTGGTCCGGGACCGGGTGATCTTCTCCCCGGGCTACGGGCGGACGCCGCACGGCCGGGCCCTGCACAGCTTCGGTCCGCTGTCCGCTGAGGGCGGCCGGGCCAAGTTCGCCCTGGCCATGACCCGGGCACGGCAGTCGCTGCACGTCCTGACCTGCTTCAAGCCGGAGGACCTTGACCGGACGCGGCTGGCCCACGGCGCGGTCGACCTCTATGAACTTCTGGACCGTGAGATCTCTGGCAACACCAATCTGGGGACCCCCGCGTCCAGGGCGGCGGCCAGTGAACAGGCGCTGGGGGCAGATCCGCTGGTGGCCGACCTCGGCGACCGGCTGCGTGCCCGCGGCGCCCGTGTGTGGCATCAGTACGACGGCGCCATCGATGTGGTGGCCGCCGCCGATCCGCTGAGCACCATGGGCCAGGACGACGCCGACATTCCGCGGCCGGTAGCCATCGAATCGGACGGCACCGAGCAGTACCGGCAGATGACTGTCCGGGAACGCAGCCGGCTGCGCCCGCAGCTGCTGGAGCGGCTTGGCTGGCGGTACATGCCGCTGTGGACCATCGAGGTCTTTACCGATCCCTCGGCCTGCGCCGACAGGATCGGTGGCTATCTTGGACTGGAGAAGCCTGCCCCTTCGCTGCGTTCGCTTGGGACGCCGGGGTTCTTCCTGGATGATGACGTCAGCACGCTGGCTGTGGACGACTTCGAGCAGGAGGCCCAGTCCGGACGCGGTGACCAGTACGGCCAAACCCAGGACGACCGTTTCGCGGACGAACCGGACCGGGACAGAGCGCCGGAGGACCGCGAACCAGGGGAACCGGAACGGGAAATGGAGCCGCGGGATGAGGCCGCGGCCGCCGGTGGCCATGACGCGGCTCACGCCGACCCTGCCGATAGTGGCGCGACTGATGGTGGCGTGGCTGACATTGAATCAGCCAACCGCGCTGCAGGCGGGCGGGAGACAGCCGGCTCCGTCACAGCCGAGGCCGACTCTGCCGAAAGGGCCGCGGAGCGGAAGGAGGGCCTGCGATGACATCCGGCAACACGACGGAGCCGAATGACGAGCAGGCTCCGCCCACAGAAGAGAAACTTGCCAGCGCGGCGGAGAAAAGCGTCGGCGGCAAACCTGCCAAGGCAAAACCGGCAAAACCCGCGAAGCAGCAGCAGGCCGGCGTCGTTCCCAAGAAAGCGGCCGAAGACGATCCCCGCAGTTGGGGCGACTCGGACGCCGACAACGACCACGACGCCTGGCTGAGGGAGCAGAAGCCCCCGCACTGGGGCTGATTGCACCGGGGACTGATTGGGCGGCCGCTGGTTGAACCGGGGCTGCTTGAACTGTGTTTGATGGAATTCGGGCCGTTTGATAGTTTCCGGGCCGGACAGAGTGCGGGCCGTTTCATGGAATTCGGGCCGGACTGGCAGGCTCTGAGCCGGGTCAGCGTGCATGGGGACCTACGAGCACAAAGAACAGCTTTCCCTGGGTTGACGCGCCCGCCAGGGCACCGGCCTGGTCCGGCGTGGCTGCCACTACCAGCAGCCCGTCCGAATCGCCGGCGGCAAGCCACTGGCCGGTCTGGCTCTCCTGGCCCGAAGTCCAGAGCACGGGCACTGACCGGGCGAGCACCTTTGAGGCGGATGCCTGCTCATAGCCGTTGCCGCTGGTCAGAACCACGTTGACGAGCTGTCCCGGGGCGACCAGCTGGATGGAGGAAGGGTCCGCCATCCGCAGCGGAACGGCAGCCGACCCGGGTGGTGCTCCCGTCAGCAGGCCCGGCCCCACCAGCTGCGCATCGGTGAGGAGCTGGCCTTTGCGCAGCGGCGCGGCCAGCTGCTTGCCGTTGATCCCGGAGGTGTCAGCGAAGGCTCCGTCCGGCACCATGGCCGGCGGCACGCTGACGGCGAGGAGGTCGCTGCCGGCCAGGTTGGCGCCGGCCGGAAGGTCACGGGCAGCGGCCAGGACGCTCACGGTCTGGGCAGGGGCGGGAGTCAGCTGGTGGACGGCGATCCCCGCGGCTGCGCACAGCAGGAGCGCCACAGCAAGGCGCCGGTTACGGTTCAGCCAGCCGGCAAGCCGCCGTCCGCGCGGGCGCTGGCGGGCCGCCGAACCGGGCAGGGCGTTGCGGCGCCCCGGACGAACGGCTGGGCGGGACGCCCTTGCGGGGAAGATTCCGGTAGCTGGCATGCCGCCACGCTACGGGCCATCCGCAAGCCCGCGACAGGTCCGGGCGCCCTTATGTGGAAAACAAAAGAGCCCGGCCAGGGAAACCCCGGCCGGGCTATTAAAGTTTGAAGGCGGCTGCAGTTAACGGCGGACGCGCCGCGGGAACGAGGCCTAGCTCGCGGCTGCAGCTGCCGGGGCAGCGGATGAAGCAGAGGGCGAGGAAGCAGCCGGGGCCGCCGGCGCTGACGCGGCGGGGGAGGGCGTGACGGTGCTTCCCTTGGAATCGCGCGAATCAGTCCGGTAGAAGCCGGAGCCCTTGAAGACAACGCCGACGCTGTTGAACTTCTTGCGCAGCGTGCCTTGGCACTCGGGGCAGGACGTCAGAGTGCTGTCGGTGAAAGACTGCACGATGTCGAAGGCTTGGCTGCAATCCTTGCAGGCATAGGCATACGTGGGCACTGTAGATCCTCCTCTTGGACAAACGACAGGTCCCGTGCTGCCTGGCTTCACTTCCCGGTTTCTCCTTGTCGGATCACCGCGGCGGAAATGACTCCATTAGCAGTCGCAGGGCCTGAGTGCCAATTCTAGCACCCCCGCCCCGGTGAGGTCACGCGAAGGCTACCAGCCCGGAGGGCATGAGCACTGCTTCGACCGGGCGATCGAAGTCCTCGGCCGGAATAGTCTCAGCCGGCAGGAGTTCGGAGTCGTAAATGATGGCTGCCTTCGGCAGGTGCAGGCCGCCGGCGTTGGCCGCAGCCAGGAACTTGTCGTAGTAGCCGCCGCCCTGCCCGATTCTGTTTCCGCTGCGGTCCACCGCCGTCGCCGGCATGAACATCCCGGCCGCCGTCCGCACAGTGTCCAGGCCGTGCCGCTCACCGGCCGGTTCCTGGATGGGCGCGTACCTGCTGCGGATGAATTCGCTGTCCGGGGTCCAGAAGACCCAGCTGAGTTCCCGGTCCGGTTCGCAGACCGGGAGCAGGATGCTGTGGCCGGCCTCATGCAGCGCGTGCAGCAGGGGAAGGGTCGGCGGTTCGAAATCGACGCCGAGGTAAGCGGTGAACGTGGCCGGCTTGCCCGCAGCGATGGCTTCGGCCCACGGCAGGCCATGGGAGGCGATGCCTTCCCCGGCGTTTGAGAGGTCCGTTGCTGTCAGTGTGGCCCGGATTTGCCGGTGCCGCGAACGGATCCCGTCCTTCGACTGCGTTGTGCCTGTTGGCATGGGTGCCTTCCTTTGTGGCTGCGGCAGGCGGGCGGGCCGCTGCCGGAAGCATTTACCGTATGAATGTTCCCTCGGATAGATTAGAGCAGTGACTTCCACTAATTGTTCAGTCCGCAAGGCCGTCATCCCCGCTGCGGGGCTCGGCACCAGGTTCCTGCCGGCCACCAAGGCCATGCCCAAGGAGATGCTGCCGGTGGTCGACAAGCCGGCCATCCAGTACGTCGTCGAGGAGGCCGTCAAAGTCGGCCTGAGCGACGTCCTGATGATCACCGGACGCAACAAGCGCGCGCTGGAGGACCACTTCGACCGCGTCCCGGCCCTGGAAGCGACGCTGGAGGCCAAGGGCGATACCGCCAAGCTGGAATCGATCCAGGCCGCAAGCAACCTCGGCGACATCCACTATGTCCGCCAGGGCGACCCCAAGGGCCTTGGCCACGCGGTGCTGCGTGCCCGCCAGCACGTGGGCTACGAACCGTTCGCTGTCCTTCTCGGTGACGACCTCATCGACGCCCGCGACGAACTCCTCAGCACCATGATCGACGTTCAGGCCAAGACCGGCGGTTCCGTGGTGGCCCTCATCGAGGTGGAGCCGTCCCAGATCAGCGCCTACGGCTGCGCGGACATCTCCGAGATTGCTGGTGAAGGCTTCGTCAAGATCAACAAGCTGGTGGAGAAGCCGGACGTCGACGAGGCACCCTCGAACCTGGCCGTCATCGGCCGGTACGTTCTCCACCCCGATGTTTTTGATGTGCTGGAAAAGACCGAGCCCGGCCGGGGCGGCGAAATCCAGCTGACGGACGCCCTGCAGGAGCTGGCCAGCAGGGACGGCGAAGGCGGCGGCGTGTACGGCGTGGTCTTCCGCGGCCGCCGTTACGACACCGGTGACAAGCTCAGCTACCTCAAGGCCTGCGTGGAGCTCGCCATCGACAGCGACGACCTCGGACCCGGGCTGCGTGAGTGGCTTCCGCAGGTTGCCGCCCGCTTGTCCGAATAACCCTCCATGAGGGTCAGCCACATCTGGCCGGTCACGCTGGAGTGCGGGGACATTGTCCTGCGGCCCATCAGGTACCGGGACCGGAAGGAATGGACCGAGGTCCGTTCGCGCAACAGCGACTGGCTGGCGCCCTGGGAAGCCTCCAACCCGATCCCGGGCGGGGCGCTGCCCGATTACCGGCAGATGGTCAGGTCCCTGAACACCCAGGCGGCCCAGGCCACGGCGCTGCCCTTCGTGATCGCGGAGTGGACGCCTGGATACCGTGACCCCGTCATCGTGGGGCAGCTGACCGTCTCCTCCATCGTGTGGGGATCCGCCATGATGGCCACGCTCGGGTACTGGGTTGACCAGGCCCGGGCGGGCCGCGGGATTGCCCCCACAGCGGTTGCCATGGCGACCGACCACTGTTTCCGGACCCTTGGCCTGCACCGGATGGAAATCAACATCCGTCCCGAAAACGGTCCAAGCCTGCGCGTCGTGGAAAAGCTTGGCTTCAGGGACGAGGGTTACCGGCCGCGCTTCCTGCACATCAACGGGGAATGGGCGGACCACCGCTCCTTCGCGCTGACGGCGGAGGAGATTCCCGAAGGCCTCCTCAGCCGCTGGCTGAGGGTCAGGCCCGTCTAACCGCTCAGCAACAGAGCCGCTGGTCAGGGCAGGGTTCTTCGCATAAGTCCACTGATTTGAACCTCGGTCGCGACACACCGAGACGAATGCCACAAGAGCCCGAACATTCCTCATACGGTTTTGTGTGTGGACTTCCCCCTTAGCAGCTCAGTCATCCTTGTGGCTGCTGTTGCGCTCTGGATTGTTTGGGTAGCCCCATACGTGCTCCGCAACGGCCGGCATCAGTTCCAGGCTGCCGGTGACCTGACGCTGGAGGGCGTCGACGCCGAAACTGCAAACCCGCAAGCCGGGACGGTTGTGTATATGGCCGCCCAGCAGGAGAAACGCATGGACACCAGGAAGAGCAGCGAACCAGCAACAGGCCCCACCCCGGCTCCGTCCGGCAGCAGGCCTGCCGGCAATGGGACCGGTGCCTTTCGGATCCGCTACGGACGGACGGCCATCGCGTTCGTTGGACTGCTGTCCTTCGTCACGGCGATTGTGGCCGGGGTCCTGCGGCTCTTCGGGCTCGGCAACCCCTGGGTTCCGGCCGTCGCGTTCCTGACCGGTATTGCCGCCGTCGTGGTTTTGCGGCGTCTCGCCGTTCGTGACCGGCGCAGGAAAGTCAGCGCGGCGTTTAGGGCCGCCATGGGTTCGCCTGCCGGCCGGGAGGCTGTGTCCGAAAGCCCCGCCGAAGCGGTGCACGCTCCGGAGCCCGTGAAACTCCGGGAAAGTGCGCTCTTCGATGCCGAGGCCGAAGCGCCGAAGCCCAAGCCCCTCACGGCGACCGAACTTCGCGAGGCGGCGCTGGCAGTTGCCGTTGCTGCCGGCGACGAAAGCGCCGCAGCCCCTGTCCAGGGCCCGGCGGCCCCGGCTGAATCCAGTTGGGAGCCGGTGGAGGTTCCCAAGCCGACGTACGTCGAAGCGGCCAAGGCCGAGCGTCCGGCACCTGAGCCGCTGGCCCTCCCCGATGCACCGAAGTCCGTGGGCAAGCCTTCACTCAAGCAGGGCCCGGCCGCCGCGCCCCCCGCAGCATCCCCGAATGCGGCGCCCGCCAAACCGCTGACCAAGGCACAGAGCGCGCTGAGCAATCTTGATGATGTCCTGCAGCGCCGCCGCGCCTAACCGGGTCCGGGCAACGTTACGGCGACACGACATGTGGGGCCTGGTTGGCAAACCGGCAAGAAAATTTGTAGCCTAGGGAAACCGGCGCTGGAGTTCCTCCGGGATACGGCGCCACGGGGTTATAGCTCAGTTGGTAGAGCGCTTCGTTCGCATCGAAGAGGTCAGGGGTTCAAATCCCCTTAACTCCACAGTTACACCCCGGTCCTTGGACCGGGGTGTTCCCTTTTGTTGAAGGCCGGTCACGGGTTTGACGGCCCGTGTGATTTGGGCGGCAGATGGCCGCGCCGGGACGCTTCACGGACTACCTGCCGGATGTTGGCGAACAGCACCGCCTTGACTGCGGTCATGTCCGGATTGTGGCCGTGCTTCAGTGCGCTTTCAAGGCTGCCGCAGTAGAACTCCAGCCGCTGCGCGCCGGCCATTCCGGAGCTGACCCGCAGGCTGATGATCGCCTCCAGGGTGGTCTCCGCATCGCCGCGGGTGAGGCCCTTAAAGATCCTGGCCGCCCGCACGGGAAGCATTACGAGATACTCCTCCATGAAC
The DNA here is from genome assembly GCF_042790555.1 of Arthrobacter sp. NPDC056727. Classification (NCBI taxonomy): domain Bacteria; kingdom Bacillati; phylum Actinomycetota; class Actinomycetes; order Micrococcales; family Micrococcaceae; genus Arthrobacter; species Arthrobacter sp. NPDC056727. The sequence goes on from NZ_JBHTZA010000020.1 coordinate 41,446, forward strand.
TGCTGCGCCACGGCCTCTCCGGCTTCATCCCTGAGGTCCTGCAGCGCACCGTCATCCAGTACCGGAAGGTCCTGGCCCGCGTCCGGGTCCTCCGCCATGCAGTCACCTCATCCAGTTGTCCACGCCGTTCTGCGCTTCTTCGTGCAATGTTCCGGGACACAGCTCAAGAACCTGACACCGTCGTCGCAGGTTCGGATCAAGAGTTGGCTAGCATTTTCGGTGGCCCGGCTGTCCCATGCGTTGCCGGTATTGTCCGCCGGGTCCGGGCTACATGGGGGGAATGCGTTCCGGACCCGGCAGTTCTGAAGCGACGGTTCGCGGCTACCTTTTGCTTCAGGGACAGGAACAGTCTGGGGCCTGCACATTGGAAAACGCCGGAGCTACCTGAGAGCCGGGGTTCGTTTTTACCCCCTGTCTGAGGGGGTGCATGTGCCGTTCCCAAGGTTTCCTCAACCTTGGGAACGGCGCTCCTGTTTATAGACGCGAACGGCGGCCGCGGGCAGGGGCGTTGCCCTGCCCGTGACCGCCGGACGTGTGAAGATGCGGACTACTGGCCGCCGCAGAACCTGCTGTAGGTGCTGCCTGCCTGCTCGTAGCCGGCCTTCAGGTCGGTGAGCTTCGCCTGGTCCGGGCTTTCCTTGGCGGATTCGTCCGTATATTCCAGGATGGCCTGCAGCGCGGGGCGGAGGTCGTCCGAGGACACGGCCTCGATGGGGCGGATCTGGTTGGCAAGGCGGGTCATGCCGGTCTTGCCCACGGAATTCGTGGGGTTCGAGACAACCGTCCGGATCCGGTCGCAGGTCTGCGCTGTGGTGAGCTGCGGCGACGCGCAGGCGGAAGCGGAGAGGACGAACCCGGCGGCAAGCAGGGCGGTGGTGAGTTTCTTCATGATTCCCTCAGTAGTTGATGTCAATCGATTGTAAGCAGACGCTGCCGCTTCAGGACGGCCGGGTTACGGCTGTTGCTAGCAGCCGCCGGACTGCTCATACGCCAACTGCTCGTCCGACTCGATCCGCCGAAGCACGGAAAGCCGCTCTCCGATGCGCGACAGGGTGGCGGCCAGTTCCCCAGGAACGCTGCCCGGCCCAGCCAAAAGACTGCCCAGCGGTTCCGGCGCAATGAGGAACAGAGTGATGTCCCGTTCGTGGAGGACGTCCAGGAGGGCCAGGAACCGCTGCCAGGCAGCCGGGCCGGCGGCGGACCCTGCGGACGGTGAAGGGACGCCGTCCACCACCCAGGCGGGGAACGTCCTGGCGAGGGGCACATAGTCCGCCGCTGAACTGTCCCCGCCGCAGAGCTCGGCAAAACTGGCCCACAGCAGGTCCGGGTCGGCGCCCTTGACCGCCAAAGACCCGGTGGGCAGGGCCAGGACATCCCGCTGGGAGGGGGAGGGCCTGAACAGCCCGTAGGAGCCCAGTTGCCTCTCCGTGCCGGGCGTGATGACCAGGCCCTGCCGAAAACCGGCCACTAGAGCCAGCCCTTCCGCTTGAAGATCAGATACATCAGGGCGGCAGTGGCGCCCATCAGGAGTATCGCCATGGGATAGCCGTAGGCCCAGTGCAGCTCCGGCATGTGGTCAAAGTTCATTCCGTACACGCCGGCCACAAAGGACGGGGCGAAGAAGATGGCAGCCCAGGAGGAGATCTTCTTCACCTGCTCGTTCTGCTGGGCGCTCGCCTCGTTCTGCCGGTTGGCCGTCAGTGTGCCGTCCAGTGTCAGTGCATTCTGCAGGAGGTCGCGGAAGGAGTCTGCCCGCGAGATCACCCGCTTCACATGGTCCTCCACGTCGCGGAGATTGTGCTGCAGTTCGGCGTCGGCGGCGAAGTCGTCGAACCCCTGGTTGAGCTGCTGCATCATTTCCGGCAGCGGATGGATGGCCCGCTGGAACTGGATGACTTCGCGGGCCAGCTCGTAGATGCGGCGGGATACCGCAGGGTCCCCGGAGAACAGCTGGTCCTCGATTTCGTCGATGTCATTTTCCAGCCCGGCCACCACCGGGGCGTAATCGTCCACCACCTGGTCAAGCAGCGCGTACAGCACCGCCGGCGGTCCGTGGCGGAGAAGGTCCGGCCTGGACTCGAGGCGCCGCCGTACCTCTCCGACGCCGGACATCTCCGCGTGCCGGACGGTCACCACGAAGTTCTTGCCCACGAAAATATGGAGCTCGCCGAATTCCACGGTTTCGGTGTCATCGCGGTAGCGGGCCGGCCGGAGAACAGTAAAGAGGCTGTCGCCGTAGCGCTCCTGCTTGGGTCTCTGGTGGGCCGATACAGCGTCTTCGACGGCCAGCTCGTGCAGGCCAAACTCCTCGGCGACGGCGGCCATCTCGGCTTTTGAGGGACGGTACAGCCCGATCCAGGCCATTCCGCCGTGGCTGCCGAGCGTTTCAAACGTCTGTTCCAGGTTCTCGGGCTCCGCAGTGCGGATCCCGTCGACGTAGACGGCGTTATCGATGATGGTCACGGTCTGAAGGTCTCTCCGTCTGTTGGGTCAGGACATTGCATGGCTCAGGACATGGCGGGTCAGGACATCGCGCCGATGATGGCTCCGGCAGCCGTCACCGCAAGGAGATCGTGCCCGGAATCGATGAGCGTCACGGCTGCAGGACGTCCGGCGAAACCGTTGTGGATGACGTGGCCGCCCACCCGGAACACCAGTGCCAGGACGAATGCGAACCATCCGCCGGCCAGCGCGGTTTGGAGTTCGAGTTTGTTGATCAGTATTGCGAGGACGATGGCCGTCAGGGCTGCCGCGGCCATCATCGGACCCCAGATTCCGGCTCCGCCCTCGGAGCTCCTGAGATCCTCCTCAGTCTTGCCTACGGCCTCCATCCAGCGCCTGCCGAGCACGGCGGGCAGATACCAGACGAAGCCGATGGCCATGCTGGCAAGGAAGGCAAGGAGCACCGCAAGCCAGTTGATCCCAAGGAAGTACGAGAGCCAATCCATCCTCGAATCCTATTCCGGCCGGAGCGGCCCTTGGCCGGCGGATGCCTGGCCGGCCGACGGCTGAACGGCCGACGACTGAACCAGCCGGCTGATCAGGGGCTCGGTCCGGTACGGGATGTGCGTGTGGAGGGCCAGCACGGTTTCGGTCCGGATTACGCCCTTGATCCGCAGGATCGAACGCAGCGCACCCTGGAGGTTGTGCGTGTCCGTCGCCACCACCCTGCACCAGACGTCGCCCCTGCCGGAGATTTCGTGCACTTCGAGGACCTGGGGGATCAGCCGCAAAGCGGCGATGACGCCGTCGAGCTCGCGGTGGGTGACTTCAATCGTCACGAAGGCGACGACGTCGTACCCCACCGACTCCAGGTCGATCTCGCGGCCGCCGTCGTGCAGGATGCCCGAACGCAGCATCCTGCGCACGCGCGACTGGGCAGTGTTCCGGGCGATGCCCAGTTTTTCGCTGAGTTCGCCGATCTGGACGCGGGGGTCGCGGATCAGCTCGAGCAGGATCTTCAGATCCGTGGGGTCCAACGTGTTCAAATCGTCACTCCGGTTCATGAATCCGGCCAAAGATTGATGGTTTTGCTCAATTTTCCCACAGAATGCCGCCCTTGGTACGCACTCCTGCCGCATTCTTTAGATACAAGGATTCCATCCGCGGGAACTGCCCCCACAAGGGGCCGGCTCCCCGGACACACAGGCAGGGCACGGGCATGACCGTCTTTAGCGAACTTCGAATGCGTCCGGCTGCGGCCACCCGCTGGGGCTGGGACGCGTCCACCACCGCACGGCTGGCCATGGCCGGCGTCGTCATTTTCACGCTCCTGGTGGGAGCGAACCTGGCGACCCCGCTGTATCCGCTGCTGCAGGCGCGGCTGGGCATCGGTTCCCTGGGCATCACCGTGGCCTTCGCCGCCTACGTCCTGGCGCTCGTGGCCACGCTCATGCTCGCGGGGCACTGGTCCGACCACATCGGGCGGCGAGCGGCACTCCTGCTCGCCGTGCTGACGGGGCTTGCGGGCGGACTCGTCTTTGCCAACGCGGACAGCCTCGCGGGGTTGTGCGGCGGCCGCGCGCTGCAGGGCGTTGCCGTCGCCCTCGCCACGGGCGCCAGCTCTGCGGCGCTGCGCGAACTGCTGCCGGAGCGCCCGGAATGGGCGAGCCGCTTCACCCTTCTGGCGTCGGCCGGGGGAGTGGCGGCAGGCCCGGCGATCGGCGGGATCCTCTCCCTCCTGCCCGGTTCCACCACGACGCCGTACCTCATTCATTCGCTCGTCCTGGCCGCCCTGCTGGTCCCGCTGTACCTGCTTCGCGCCCGCCCCGCCATCAAACCCGCCGCAGGTCCCCGCCCGCTGATGGCGCTGGCACCGCGCCGGCCGACTGTGTCCCGGGAGGCCCGCGGGGCCTTCTGGCTGGCGGCCGCCGTCGGTTTCCTGAGCTTCGCCGTTTTTGGCTTCTGCCTGTCCCTCGCACCGGCTTACTTCGCGAAGATCCTGGGCACCGACTCCCGGCCCCTGATCGGAGTCCTCGCCGGACTTACGCTGGGGGCGTCCGCCCTGAGCCAGCTGATCGGTGTCCGGAGCCGGTTCGCCGTCCCGGCCGGGCTGGCCGTGCTGGGTGGCGCCGTGGCGCTCATCGCGGCCGCCGCCGCTGCCGGCAACCCGTGGCTGCTCGCTGCGGCGAGCGTGGCCGCAGGCGCCGGCCAGGGGGTGGCCTTCCGGACCGTCTTCAACGACGTCGCGGGCAGGGTGGAGGCGTCCCGGCATGCCCAGATCATCAGCACCGTCTACGTGATCACCTACCTGGGGAGCGCCGTCCCGGTAATTGGACTGGGGCTTGCGACGGCGGCCTACGGGCTTGAGGCGGCCGTGGCCGGATTCGTAACAGCCTGTGCTGCCGCGGCGGGGCTGCTGGCGGTGATCACCTGGCGCCGCAGCCTGCGGCGTTAACACCAAAGCTGCAAAGAAAGCGTTGCAAAGGTTTGATTGCAAAATAATCGTTGCAAAGAAATCTTTGCAAGAGTAGCCTTGCGGTATGGCAACCAAGCCGAACACCGAAGCCGCCGCCGAGCAGGAACTTCCCTTTCCCGTCCGGAAAATGGACCCCACATCCCTTAAGGCGCTGGCGCACCCGCTGCGCGTCCAAATCCTGGAAATGCTGTCCCGGTACGGCGCCCAGACGGCGTGCAGCCTGGGTGAGCTGCTGGGTGAGTCCAGCGGTTCCACGAGCTACCACCTGCGCCAGCTGGCCAAGCATGACTTCGTCCGGGAAGTGGAGGGCAAAGGCACTGCGAGGGAGCGGTGGTGGGAACGGCCGCGCGGCGCCATCGAGGTTTCATCACCGGAACTTGCCAGTTCTCCCGCCACGCAGGAAGCGTCCCGGCTGGTCAACCGCGAGTTCGAGCAGCGCCGGCAGGCCGTGCTTGCCGATTTCATGGCCCACGGAGCGGACACGCTGGACCGCGGCTGGCTGGAGGCCGCCACTGTGAGCACCGCCAACGTGCGGATGAACGAGGAGCAGCTGGGCGCCTACACGCGGGCCATGGAGGCCTACTCCTACCGGCTGCTGGAGGAAATCCGGAGCGGGGGCGACCACGAAGGTGCCCGGCCGGTCCAGATCCACTTCAACGCCTTCCCCATCCTCGGCGTCCCTGCATCAGCCGGCGCCCGGGGGCAGCGCAAGACCCAGAGCACCGCGAACGCGGAATCCCGCAACACAAATCCGTCAAAGAGTCCCGAAAGGAAAGAGCCATGAGCGCTCTATCGGTCAACCAGTCCGTCCCCGGCTACCGCCGTGCCTCCCTGCTGGAAGCCATGGCCGTCCACGTCGGCGCCGGCCTGGTGGAATGGGCGGAGCGGCGCCGGGTTGTTCCGGAGGAAGCTGTCCGGCAGCACAGGGATGCCGCGCGGCGCCGGGACGAACTGGACCTGCTTCGCGGGGACATCCTCGGCGCAGCCCACTCGGGCCTGCTGCTTCCCCGCCGCTAGGCAGCCCAGTCGCCAGGCAGCACCCTACTCGGGATCAGTCCTGGTCGGGCAGGGGCCCGTGGTTGCCGGGCATGTGTTCGAACACAAGTGTCGTTTCGGTGTGGCCCACCACGGGATCGGTGGCCAGGTTGTCCAGAACCCAGTCCCGAAGGTCCTCGGTGGTGGCGACAGCGATGTGCAGCAGATAGTCCACAGAGCCCGACGTGTGGAACGTCGACAGCACGGCCGGCAGCTTGGGGACACGGGAGGTAAACCGGTCGATCTGCTCCCGGTCATGGGCCCGGAGCCGGACGGCGATCAGGGCCTGTACCGACCGGCCGATCGCGGAAAGGCTCAGCTTCGCCTCGAACCCCTGGATGATGCCCCGGTCCGAGAGTGCGCGGGTGCGCATGAGCGCGGTGGAGGGGGCGATGCCCACCAGCTCGGCCAACTGCTTGTTGGAGATCCGCGCATCGTCCACCAGGGCTGCCAGCAGCCGCTCATCGATGGCGTCCAGCGGCTCATGCCCCGCCGCCGGGCGAATATTCTTCGCGTTGCTGCTCACGGATCCTCCTGAAGTGTTCTCCGTTCATCTTAGCGGCGGCTAACCTGCCAAGACATTCACGGCGAAGCGGCACTTCCGAACATCTGCCGGCTTTAGCCCGGTTCAGCGGCTAATTATTCAGGGAAGCTGCAGGCTCGCCCTGCTGGCGCCGGCTCCGCTGGTGCGCGGCAGCAGGGTGCACGACGGCGGTGATCACCGCCGTCGTGCATCCGAGGATGATGACGGCGGCCGCCAGCGCCTGCCAGCCGAGGGACTGGAACAGCAGTCCTCCGGCCCAGCCCAGAATGCTGGAACCCAGGTAGTACGCGAGGTTGTACAGTGACGCCGCCTGGGCCCGCCCTGACTCGGCGATGGCGCCGGTCCAGCCCGCGCCGATGCTGTGGGCCGCGAAGAAGCCGCCGGTAAAGACGACGAGACCTGCAAGGATCAGCGCCAGTATCTGGGTGAGGGTGAGGGCCAGGCCGGCCGCCATCACGGCAATGCCGGCCAGCAGGACAGTGCGCCGTCCGAAGCGCTGCGTCAGGGCTCCGGCCCAGCGTGACGTCGCGGTGCCCGACAGGTAGGCCAGGAAGATGAAGCTGATGAGCGTGGCGGGAAGGCTGAAGGGCTCGCCGGAGAGCCGGAAGCCGAGGTAGTTGTAGACGGCCACGAATCCGCCCATCAGCAGGAAGGCCTGCACGTAGAGAGCCAGCAGCCTGGGGTTGGCCACGTGGCCGGACAGGGTCCTGGCCGCGCCGCGGAAGCCAATGCCGGGGGACGGCCTGAAGCCGCGGGCCTTGGGGATAAGGACCAGGAAGAGCACGGCGGCCACGGTGGCGAGAACGGACACTGACAGGGCCGCGGCGCGCCATCCCCACAGTTCCCCCGCCGGCCCGGCCACGAGCCTGCCGGCCAGCCCGCCCAGCGTGGTGCCGGCGACGTAGCTGCCGGCGGCCACGGCGGCGTGTGCCCTGTCGATCTCCTCATTGAGGTAGGCGATGGCGATGGCTGGGATTCCGCCCAACGCCATGCCCTCCAGCATCCGCAGGCCCAGCAGGACGGGGAACGACGGGGCCAGCGGCACCAGCAGTCCCAGCGCCGTGGCCAGGCAGATTCCCCACGTCATGGCCTTCACCCTTCCGATCCGGTCCGCGAGGAAGGACCACGGGATGACGGTGACGGCGAGGCCCACGGTGGCCAGCGAAATGGTCAGCGCCGCCTCCGCGGCAGTGACGCGGAGCTCGGCGGCCATGACCGGCAGGACGGCCTGGGTGGAGTAAAGCTGGGCGAAGGTGGCCACGCCGGCGAACGCCAGTCCGGCCAGGATCCTGCCGTAGGCCCGGGAACCCTTCCGGTGCCCGTTCCACTCGGCGCTCGGCCGGCTTCCGGGGGCATGTTTGTGGGGCGTTGGCATGTTTTCAGCGTAGATCTATGCTGATCTAGTATCCAATGCATGATTCATCAGTTATTCATGCTGAAACGGATGGATTGACGGAGGAAAGCCGTGGATATCGAGCACAGGCAACTGGTGCAGCTGCTGCCGATCCTGCCGCTGCTCGCGGAACTGGGGCGGACGCAGCACATCACCGAAACCGCCGAGCTGCTGGGTGTTCCGCAGTCGACCGTCAGCCGCGCGCTGGCGCGGGCCAGCGCCGTGGTGGGGACCGACCTGCTGGTCCGGGACGGCAGGGGAGTGCGGCTCACACCTGCTGCGACGACGCTGCTCCCGTATGTGGAATCAGCGCTCGCTGAGTTCCGTGCCGGCCTGGACCTTGTCCGGCACGAATCGGAGGTGGTGCGTGGCAGGATCGGCGTCACCTTCCAGCACACGTTCGGTGAGGCGACGCTGCCCCTGCTCATCAGTGCGTTCCGGAGCCGCCATCCGCAGACGGAGTTCGACCTCAGCCAGGGCTCGCGCGACAGCTGCCTGGCGGAACTCTCCTCCGGCGACGCGGACCTCGCCCTGACCGCACCCGTGGCACCCGCCGGCAGGACCATCGCCTCCGCCGCGCTGTACCGGGAACCGCTGCGGCTCGTGGTGCACCACCGGCATCCGCTGGCCGGCCGGAAGTCTGTGGCCATGGCCGAGGTCCGGAAAGACCCTTTTGTCGCGCTCGGATCCGGCTACGGGCTGCGCTCGCTGACGGATGCGCTGTTCCGGGAGGCCGGCTTCAGACCGCGGATAGCCTTCGAAAGCCAGGATTCACACACCGCGCGTGGCCTGGTGTCCGCCGGGTTGGGCGTCAGCATCCTTCCGCCGGAGAGCGGCAGCAGCCCTGACCGCAACGTCACGGCAGACACCGGTGACCTGGGCTGGGTGGAAGTGGCGCTGGAATCGGAACTGGCGTACCGCGAGATCGGCCTGGCCTGGCGGGAGCGCCGCAGCACACGGGACAGTGACCCGGACGCCGTCCGCCTCTTCCGGGAGCTGGTGCTGGAGGAAGGGCCCGCGCTGCTGGCGGGGCTGGTCCGGGCCCGGTCGGGCGCCTAGGCAGGCCTCCTAATCGTCCAGGAGCGCGCCCACCGCGTCGGCCACCGGTCCGGTCCTGGCCGAGCGCCAGCCCATGCCTGCCCAGAGGTTCAGCCGTTCCGGATCACCGGCGGCGGCCGCTGCCGCCCGGATGGGGGCGGTCAGATGGTGGACGGCAGGGTAGCCCTCGGGGGCGTCCCCGTGGTCGCGGACAAAGTCATTGACGAGTGCCCGGGCATAGCGGCCGGTGAAGGCCCGCGTGGGCACGGTGTCGGTGAAGCGGTCATCGCCCAGGGCGTCCTTGTGCAGCTGCCGCGCACCGCTTTCGTCCGTCCGCAGCAGCGCCGTTCCCACCTGCGCGGCAACCGCCCCCGCCGCAATCACCGCCCGGACGGCGGCGGCGTCGGACACCGCTCCGGCGGCGATCAGCGGGAGATCGACGGCGGCCGTCACCTCCCGGATCAGGTCGGCGGTCGACGGGGGCATGCCGCCCTGTTTCGCCGCAGGCAAGAAAGCGCCGGAGTGGGCGCCGGCGCTGCTGTGCTGGACGACGAGCGCATCGACCCCGCGGTCCGCTGCCAGCTCAGCCTCGGCGCGGCTGGTGACCGTGGCCAGGACGGCCGACCCCGCCTTCCGGAGCGCCTGCACGGTGTGGGAATCCGGCAGGCCGAACGCGAAGCTGACCAGTTCAACGGGATCCTGCAGCAGGAGGTCGATCTTCGCCTGCCAGGCATCGTCGTCGTCCAGCACCAGCGGCGGCACGCCCACACCGTAGCGCGCTGCGTCGTGGCCGAGGCTGCTCCGGTACTCCTCCAGCCTGGCCACGGCGTCGGGCGAGGGGTTCAGCTGCGCGGGATCGGGCACGAAAACGTTGACGCCGAACCGGATGCCGGCCTCCCGGCAGGCGCGGATCTCGGCGCCGACCGCGTCCGCACGCTTGTAGCCGGCGGCGAGAAAGCCCAGGCTTCCGGCGCGGTGGACGGCCGTGACGAAGCCCGGCGTCGACGTGCCGCCCGCCATGGGCGCTGCAATGATGCGGGTATCAATCTCGGCGAAGGGCATGGCCGGCTCCTTGGGGCTAATCAGTAATCTGTTCTGGTGACTAACTCTGACAACCTATCCGGTGCGGCCCCACTCGAGTCCACTACTGACCAGCCCGGTTCTGCTCCGGCCGGCACCGACGACGTCGTGATCGGCCTCGACATCGGAGGCACCAAGACCAGGGGCGTCCGCTTCGAAGGCGGGAAGCCGGTGGCTGACGAGAGCGTGGGAAGCGCCAACGTCCAGAATGTCAGCCGGGAGCAGGCTGCCGCGCATCTGGCGGAGCTGTTCGCCAAAATCGGCCGCGGGCCCGTGGCCCGTGTCTACGCCGGCGCCGGCGGGATCGACACCGAGGAGGACGCCGCCGCCCTGGCCGCCCTCATCGAGCCCAACGCCCCCGGGGCCCGGATCACCGTGGTTCACGATTCCCGGCTCCTGCTCGCCGCCGGCGGCGCCAGCACCGGCGTCGCCGTCATCGCGGGCACCGGCTCGGCGGCCTGGGGCACCAACGGCCGCGGCGAAGAGGCGCGGGCCGGCGGCTGGGGCTACCTCCTGGGCGACGAGGGCAGCGGATACTGGCTGGGCCGGGAGGCAGTGCGGCACAGCCTTCGGCGCATGAACCAGGGACAGGAGCCGGACGAGCTGACCCGGGCGCTGCTGGACTCCTGCCACACCGATGACCCCAACAAGCTGATCGCGCTGTTCCACTCTCCGGACACCGGACGCCGCTTCTGGGCGCAGCAGGCCCGCCTGGTGGTGGAGGCGGCCGACGCCGGCCACAGCGTCAGCCGCGGCCTGGTCGACCAGGCAGGCAAGGACCTGGCGGACATGGCCGCCCAGGTTCTCCGGCAGCTCCGGCTGGACGGGCCGGTCATTCTGGGCAGCGGCCTGGGCATGAATGTGGTGCGGCTCCAGGACTCGTTCCGGAAGCACCTGGCCGCGGCAGGGGTCAGCGACGTGCGGATCCTGCAGCAGGACCCCGTCTTCGGTGTCCCGCTGCTGGTCCGCGGGCAGGCCTAGGAGCGGGTCCGCGGCCTGAGCTTCACGCCGGGCAGGGGCGGCGCCGGGATCCTGCCCGCCTCGCGGCCGGCATCCGGCCCGTGGCCGCGGACCCGCCCGAAGCGGGCAGCTTCCGCGGCGGCGTCGGGCAGTTCGGCCTGGGCTTCCCAGTCCGCCCGGGCCTGGGCGACCTCCTCGTGGGTCCTGCCCACGAAGTTCCACCACATCAGCAGCTCCTCCTGGAGCGGCTCGCCGCCGATCAGCACGAACCGGGTCTCCGGCAGCGCTTCCACGGCGAGGACCTCGCGCCCGGCCCCCAGGTAGCCCAGCGGGCCCGGTCCGACCTCTTGCCCGTCCACCGTCAGGCCGCCGTCGAGCACCAAAACGGCGTGCTCGAACGCGGGGTCGAGCGGGAACGCCGCGGCACCCTCGCAGCGGACGTCCGCCCCGACGATCGGGGTGTACATGGTGGCTGGCGAGGACGCGCCGGCGAAGGTTCCCACCATCACCGTGGCGGTGAAGCCTGGACCGTTAACTGTTGGCAGGTCGCGGTGCTGTTCGAAGGCCGGCGGCCTGTTCCGCTCGTCGTCCGGCAACGCGACCCACAGCTGCAGCCCGCGCTGCAGCGGAAGGTGAGTGCCGCCGTCGTCCGCGTTGGAGTCAGTGCCGCCGCCGTCCGTTGCCGGCATCACGGCAAACTCGGAATGCGAAACGCCGTAGCCCGCGGTCATGATGTTCAGCTCACCCGGACGGACGACGACGTCGCTGCCCACGCTGTCCCGGTGCCTGATGTTCCCGGCCAGCGGCCACGTGACGGTCTGCAGGCCGGTGTGCGGGTGCGGCAGCACGGACATCGCCGTCCGGTCGGGGCCGAAGCTGTCCAGGAAGCACCAGGCGCCCACCGTCGGCAGGCCGCGCTGGGGCAGGGTGCGGAGCACCGACATGGCACGGACCCCGCCGAGAGGCACTTCACGTGCCGGCCACAGTTGCAGGCACGGGCCGGTGCCCGTCCCACTGTCCGGGCTGGCGGGCGGGCAGGTTTCCTCCTGCGGGAGAAGCTCCAGATTCGTCACTGTCCCACTTTAGGGCGGCCGCCTGCGCACGGACAGCGCGGGGCTACGCTGGAGCCATGACGGTTCTCTTCGACACCCGGCCCGCCGCCTACGCGGTGATCATCCGCGACAGCGCCATCCTTCTGGCGTATTGGAAGCAGGACGGCAAGGAAGGCTGGACGCTGCCGGGCGGCGGCCTCGACCTGGCCGAGCACCCCGTGGACGGCTGCATCCGCGAGGTCTTCGAGGAGACGGGCTACCACGCCGAGATCGGCCGGATGCTGGGGATCGACGTCGGGCACTGGCCGGCCGGTGCGCGGCAGGACGGGGCGGAGCGCGACTTCCAGGCGCTCCGCCTGGTGTACGAGGCGAGGGTCACGGGCGGGGAGCTCACCCACGAAGAGAACGGCACCACCACGCACGCGGCATGGATCCCGCTGGACGACGTCGGCTCGCTCAACAGGGTGTCCCTGGTGGACGCCGCGCTGCGGCTGTTCCGGGAGCGGCCGGTCAACGGCAAGTTGGACTGAATTTCCCGTTTCCCTAGCCAGCCGGCGCACCGCTGGCTATTCTGGGGGAGTCCGCGGGCATTCTGTTCCCCGGCGGCCGGTATGGCATGAACTTCGTGAGGGGGAGGTGGACTTGATGATTGCAGAATCCGTGCGCGCTCCGCGCCCTGCCGAACACACCCTCATTACTTCCGCCCCCACCGCTGCCCACTCCTAGCCGGCACAGCTCTTAGCACAGTGCCTGCCAGCCGGCGGCGCTTCGGGGCCAACCCGAGGTTCAACAGTGAAAAATTCCTCCGGCACGCGTGCCAACCAGCTTCAAAACCAAATCCCCTCAATAAAACCTGACCACATGCCAGGCCCCCTCGCCTACGGTTTTACGTCGGCGACGGCCCGGCACTTCACAGCCCATCCTGCCGACGGCGGCGAGGCCGCGGCGCGTGTGGTCCGGGTGGACCGCAACCGGATTGTCGCCGCGACGGACGGCGGCCTCGTGCACCTGCCCTATCCGGCCGGTGCCGTTCCGGCCACAGGCGACTGGGTCTGGCTCGGCCGCAACCGGGCCGCGGAACCTGCCGTCGTCGGGGTCCTTCCGCGCACGTCCGAGCTGAGCCGCAAGCGCGCCTTCGACCCGTCCACGCAGGCGCAGGTCCTCGCCGCCAACATCGACATGGTGGGCGTGGTGGTTCCCGTAGACCGCCCGCTGAGCCACTACAGGCTCGAGCGGACCCTGGTGGCGGTCTGGGATTCCGGTGCCACGCCGCTGGTGATCATCACGAAGGCGGACTTGGCGGACATCGCCGATGACGTCGTCGGGAAGGTCATCCTGCAGGCCGCCGGCGTCGACGTGGTGACCACCTCGGCAGAACAGGGGGACGGTATCGATGAACTGCTTTCCCGGGTGCAGCCGGGGTGGACGCTCGCCCTGCTCGGGCCCTCCGGCGCCGGGAAGTCCACGCTGATCAATGCCCTGGCGGGGCACCACGTCCAGTCGACAGGTGGCGTGCGGGCCGCCGACGGCCGGGGGCGCCACACCACCACGTCCCGGGAGCTGGTGCCGCTGCCCAATGGCGCCGTGCTGATGGACACCCCAGGTGTCCGCGGGTTCGGACTGTTCGACGCCGAGGACGGCATGGAGGAGATGTTCGGCGACCTGCAGGTGCTCTTCGAACAGTGCCGCTTCTCCGACTGCGCCCACGACCGGGAACCCGGGTGCGCCGTGCGGGCGGCGCTCGACGACGGGTCCCTGGAGGAGAGGCGATGGGCCAGCTACCTGAAGCTGCAGCGTGAGCTTGCCGCCCTTGAGCGCCGCCACGACGCCGCCGCGCGAAGGGCGTACCAGCGGGAGTGGCACCAGAAGGTGGTGGTGGCCGGCCGGAGCCAGCGGGCCGCCGAACGCTACCGGGGCAGCTGACCGGCACTTCTGGAACGGTGGAGTTTTTGTCCAGATAATGGCCGCTCCGGGCGCTTTTCGAGCCATTATCTGGACAAAAACTCCTCCACCCATCCGGGGAAGGGGGCGGCGCCGAATCAACAGTGTTTGTCTCCGAATGATTACGGTATGTGCGCCTGCGGAGGTTTTGCATCGGGCAGTGGTTACGCTGTGTCAAGACTCGCTTTACAGCCAAAAAACAGCGTGCTTATGATCAATTCGCTTTACCGTCCGATGTTGCCGCCCAACAGTTAGGTAAGCCGGGTATGGCCGAAGCCATGATCGAGTTCCAGAGCGTCACCAAGCAGTACCAGAGTGGCCAACCGGCGGTGGACGAGCTGAGCATGTCCATTGACCGGGGCTCCGTCACGGTGTTCGTTGGACCATCAGGCTGCGGCAAGACCACCTCCCTGCGCATGATCAACCGGATGGTCGAGCCCACCTCCGGGACCATCACCGTGGGCGGACAGGACGTAACCTCGGTGCCGGCGGCCGAGCTCAGGCGCTCCATGGGCTACGTGATGCAGTCGTCCGGGCTCATGCCGCACCGCTCCGTGGTGGACAATATCGCCACCGTGCCCCGGCTGAACGGCGTGCCGAAAGCTGATGCCCGCAAGCGTGCGGAAGAACTGCTCGACGTCGTGGGGCTGGCTCCGTCGCTGGGCAAGCGGTACCCGTCCCAGCTCTCAGGCGGCCAGCAGCAGCGCGTCGGCGTGGCCCGCGCGCTCGCGGCCGATCCGCCTGTCCTGCTGATGGACGAGCCATTCAGCGCGGTGGATCCCGTTGTGCGCGACGAACTGCAGCAGGAGCTTTTGCGACTGCAGCGCGACCTTGCCAAGACCATCGTCTTTGTCACCCATGACATCGACGAGGCCACCGTGCTGGGGGACAAGGTGGCGGTCTTCGCCGTCGGCGGCAAGCTGGCGCAGTACGCCACGCCGGAGGAGATCCTCCGGGCCCCGGCCAACGAGTTCGTGGCTTCCTTTGTGGGCCGGGACCGCGGGTTCCGGCACCTCGCCTTTACCACGGCCGACGGCGTCGCGGTCCATCCCGTGGAAACGGTCACCCTGGGCGGGGCCTCCAGTGCCAACGTGGACGGCTGGCGCCTCGTGGTGGATGAACAGCAGCGCCCGCTGGGCTGGGAAGGCCCCGGCCTGGACTCCCAGCTCGTGCCCGGCGGGTCCCTGTTCCGGCCGGGTGACACCCTCCGGCGCGCGCTGGACGCCGCACTGTCCTCGCCGTCGGGTCTCGGCGTGGCGGTCGACGGCGACGGCAGGGTTGCCGGCGCGGTCAAGGCCGCGGAGGTACTTTCCGTCATCGAGTCCGCCCGCCGGGCCCGGCAGGGCGCATTCTGATGGAGTGGTTCCTGGCGAACAGCCCCACGGTCTTCGAAAGGGCCGGCCAGCACCTGGTTCTGGCCCTGGTCCCGATGATCCTGGGCCTGCTGATCTCCATTCCGCTGGCACAGGTGTCGCGGCGGCACAGCGCACTCCGGCAGCTCGTGGCCACCGTGAGTTCCCTGCTCTACACCATCCCTTCACTGGCGCTGTTCATCATCCTGCCGCCGCTGCTGGGAACCCGGATCCTTGACCCGCTGAATGTGATTGTCGCGCTGACCATCTATGCGGTGGCACTGCTGGTGCGGGCGGCCATGGATGCCTTTGACTCCGTGGACGATGACCTCCGGCAGGCCGCCGTGGCCATGGGGTACAAGCCGGCCGCGCGGTTCCTGCAGATCGACCTGCCGCTGTCCCTGCCCGTGATGTTCGCCGGCCTGCGCGTGGTGTCGGTGAGCAACATTTCGCTGGTGAGCGTCGCCGCCCTGCTGGGCGTGGGAAACCTGGGGATGCTGTTCACTGACGGGCTGCAGCGGAACTTCGTCACCGAAGTGGTGGTGGGGATTGTCGCCATCCTGCTGCTGGCCCTGGTGATGGACGCGCTGCTGGTCATCCTGGAACGGGTCCTCACGCCGTGGACCCGGGCCGGAGCCGTGCGGACCGATGCGCACGCCAGGTCCGGCGCTGAGTTCATCGCCGACGCCAAAGTGCACGCGGGGGCCGGCCCATGAACATCTTCACCGACACCTTCGCGTGGATCGCCGATCCTGCCCACTGGTCCGGACCGGGCGGGATCCTTGTCCGCCTGCTCGAACACCTCCAGTACAGCGCCCTGGTCCTGGTCATCGCCGCTGCCATTGCGGTCCCCGTGGGCCTCTACATTGGGCACACGGGCAGGGGCCGCGTGGTGGCCGTGGCCGTAGCCGGCGCCCTCCGCGCACTGCCTACGCTCGGGCTGCTGGTGCTGTTCGCGCTGGTTGCCGGAAGCGGCCTGATGCCGCCGGTCTGGGCCCTGGTCATCCTCACGGTGCCGCCGCTGCTGGCCGGCACCTACGCCGGCATTTCCAGCGTGGACACCAACGTGGTGGATGCCGCCCGCGCCATGGGCATGAAGGAGTTGCAGGTCCTGTTCGGCGTGGAGGTGCCCAACGGGCTCCTGGTGATGTTCGGCGGGATCCGCACCGCCGTGCTGCAGGTGATCGCCACCGTGTCGGTGGTGGCCTACCTTCCGCTCGGCGGCCTGGGGCGCTACCTGTTCGACGGGCTGGTGCTCCAGGATTTCCCGCGAATGCTCGCAGGCTCGCTGCTCATCGCCGCGCTGGCGATCGTCGTCGACCTTGTCCTGGCGGCCGTGCAGCGGCTGGTCGTCTCACCGGGGCTTTCCGCACGTTCCAAGGGCGGCCGCAAGGCCGCCACCGATCTCTCGGCTGCCGCGCCCGCGGCGGCCGCTGTTCAAGGAGGCACCGCATGAAGTACCCCGTCCGCACGACTCTTACCCGCCGTGGCCTGGGCGGCCTCGCCGCCGGTGTCGGCGTCGCCCTTGCCCTGTCCGCCTGCAGCGGCGGCAATCCGCTGTCTTCCCCCAGCACGAGTGCAACCGGCGGTGGCACCGCCGGCGGTTCCCTCGTCGTCGGCTCCGCAGATTTCCCGGAAAGCCAGATCATCGCCGAGATCTACGCAGGCGCCCTGAACGCGGCCGGGGTCACCGCCACCACCAAGCCGAACATCGGCTCCCGCGAGATTTACTTCAAGGCTGTCCAGGACGGGTCGGTGGACGTTGTTCCGGACTACTCGGGCAACCTCCTGTCCCACGTCGACGCGCAGGCTGCCGAGGTCACGCCGGAGGATGTCTACAAGGCCCTGCCGGGCAAGCTGCCGAAGGGACTCGCCGTGCTTGACCCGTCCAAGGCCGAGGACAAGGACGCCATGGTGGTCACCAAGGCCACCGCCGAAAAGTACCAGCTGAAGTCCATCGAGGACCTGGCTAAGGTCTGCAAGGACCTGACCATGGCCGCGCCCGCCACGTTCGAAACCCGGTCCTACGGGTTTCCGGGGCTGAAGAAGAACTACAACTGCGAACTCAAGGCGCTCAAACCCTTCAGCGACGGCGGCGGCAACCTCACGCTGCAGGCGCTCCTGAGCGACGAGGTCCAGGTGGCAGACATCTTCACCACCACGCCGTCCATCGCGGACAACGACCTTGTTGTGCTGGAGGACCCGAAGAGCAACTTCAAAGCGCAGCAGGTGCTCCCGCTCTACAACGACGCCAAGGTGACGGACAAGGCCAAGGAGGCGCTCAACAACGTCTCCAAGACCCTTACCACCGATGACCTGATCAACCTGAACCGCGCGGTGAGCGGAAGCCAGAAACAGAACGCCAAAGACGCCGCCGCCGCCTGGCTCAAGGACAAGGGCATCGTCAAGTAGCAAGAACCCGACTAGTTCGCAGTTGTTGTCGTTTTGGGGGTTCCCAACGACAACAACTGCGAGTTACTTGGGATGCGCGTGTGAGGCACGTCTCCCCGGAAGTACATCCCGCTTGTGGCATATTTGATGAATGGCAGAATTCAAGCAGTCCACCAAGCTTCATAATGTCCTTTACGACATCCGTGGACCGATTCTTCAGGCCGCCCAGCAGATGGAGGCAGAGGGTCACCGGATCCTCAAACTGAACATCGGCAACCCCGCACCTTTCGGTTTTGAAGCCCCGGACGCGATCCTGGTGGACATGATCCGCCACCTGCCCCACGCCCAGGGATACAGCGATTCCCGCGGCATCTTCTCGGCCCGCACCGCCGTTTCGCAGTACTACCAGACCCGCGGCATCCAGAGCATCCATGTGGACGACATCTACCTGGGCAACGGCGTCAGCGAGCTCATCACGATGTCGCTGATGGCCCTGCTCGAAGAGGGCGACGAGATCCTGATCCCCACCCCGGACTATCCGCTGTGGACCGCCTCCGTGGCACTGGCCGGCGGCCGCCCTGTCCACTACCTCTGTGATGAGGAGTCCGGCTGGCAGCCTGACCTGGAGGACCTCGAGGCCAAGATCACGCCCCGCACCAAGGGGATCGTGGTCATCAACCCCAACAATCCCACCGGCGCCGTGTACCCGGAAAGCACGCTGCGGAAGATCGTGGCCCTGGCCGAAAAGCACGGGCTGGTGATCTTCGCCGATGAGATCTACGAGAAGATCCTCTACGAGGACGCCGTGCACGTGAACCTGGCAGGCCTCACCGGCGATGACGTGCTGTGCCTGACGTTCAGCGGGCTGTCCAAGGCCTACCGCGTCTGCGGTTACCGGGCGGGATGGATGGCCATCTCCGGGCCCAAAAAGGAAGCCGCCGACTACCTCGAAGGCATCAACCTGCTGGCCAACATGAGGCTTTGCGCCAATGTCCCGGCCCAGCACGCCATCCAGACTGCCCTGGGCGGATACCAGAGCATCAACGACCTCATCCTGCCCGGCGGCCGGCTGCTGGAACAGCGGAACAAGGCATACGACATGCTCAACGCCATCCCCGGCGTCAGCACCCAGCAGGCGCGCGGAGCCCTGTACCTGTTCCCCAAGCTGGATCCCGAGGTCTACAACATCCGGGACGACGAAAAGTTTGTGCTGGACCTGCTCAAGGAACAGAAGATCCTGGTTTCCCACGGCCGGGCGTTCAACTGGGTCCGGCCGGACCATTTCCGGATGGTGACCCTGCCGAACGTCAAAGACATCGAAGAGGCAATTGGCCGGATGGGAGACTTCCTCAGCAGGTATCAGGGGAACTAGCCTTTACCCACAGACAACCGTGGAAAGAGGACCCGATGGCCGGCGTTGTGGAATTCACGAAGCTCCCCTCCGAAACCTTGAAGGTTGGCAAGGGATTCCAGCTGGCCGACGTCGACCCTGATGCCACCGTGGGCTATCCGGGGAACAAGGCCGACGGCGAGCTGCTCCTCGAGGAGCTGGACGTGAAGCTCGCGCAGCTCCAGGAGAAGCTGTTCGCCGAGTCCAGGTTTGGCGGCACGAAGCGCGTCCTCCTGATCCTGCAGGGAATGGACACGGCCGGCAAGGGCGGAATCGTGAAGCACGTGCTGGGCGCCATGGATCCGCAGGGCGTCCAGTTCAAGTCCTTCAAGGCCCCCACGCCCGAGGAAAAGGCCTACGACTTTCTGTGGCGCATCGAAAGGGCAGTCCCGGCCGCCGGCATGCTGGGGGTGTTCGACAGGTCCCACTACGAGGATGTCCTGATCCACCGGGTACACCGCTGGGCCGACCCCAAGGAGCTTGAGCGCCGCTACGGGGCGATCAATGAGTTCGAGGCCAGGCAGGCGGCCGTGGGCACCAAGGTGGTGAAGGTCATGCTGCACATCAGCAATGACGAGCAGAAGAAGCGGCTGCTGGCCCGGCTGGACAATCCCGCCAAGCACTGGAAGTACAACGTCGAGGACCTGAAGCAGCGCGCCTTCTGGGACGACTACATGGCCGCGTACCAGGCCGCGTTCGATGCTACCAACACCGAGCACGGGCCCTGGTACGTGGTGCCGGCGAGCAAGAAATGGTACGCGCGCATCGCCGTGCAGCAGCTGCTGCTGGAGGGGCTCGGCGAGCTCGACCTGGAATGGCCCAAGGCCGAGTTCGATGTTGAAGCCGAGCGGCGCCTCGTGGACAGGTCCTGAGCCGGGGCCTGGTGTCCGGCTGAGGCTCCGCTCGCGCTAGCCGTCCTTGCGGGCTGCGGCGAGCCTCTTCCTGGCGCCTTCCAGCCATTCCTCGCAGCGGCGGGCCAGCGCCTCGCCCCGTTCCCACAGGGCCAGGGAGTCCTCGAGGCTGGTCCCGCCGGCCTCAAGCTTTGAAACGACGGCCACCAGTTGTTCCCGGGCTTCCTCATAGCTGAGGGCATCGATGTCCGGAGGCAGTGCGGGGCCGGGCTGGGCTGCGTCGTTCGGCTGGTCTGCGTTGTCTGCGTTTGTGCTCGGGTCTGTCATGTTTCCTGACCTGTCGTGTCGGTGGTGATGTCATCTGGTGCCGGCGCCGTGTTGGCGCGCCCGCGTTATGGTGCGCCGGTGGATTCCGCGCCGAAACGCCCGCCGGCGACGCGGACCGAGAGCGCGGTTCCCGCCGGCGCCTGGGACGGCTGGCGGACGACTGTCCCGCCTGACCCGGAAAGCTGTACGACGGCGTAACCGCGGTCAAGGGTCTGCTGCGGCGACAATGCCCGGACCTGCGCCTGGAGATGGACCAGCTGGTCCGAAGCACGCATCACCGCAGCGCTGATGGCCGCAGTGGACCGGCGGGCCAAACGCTCCACATCGTCCGCACGCGCCGTGATCATGCTCTCCGGAGCGGCGAGGGCCGGGCGGGACCTGATTGCCGCCAGGCGGTCCGTCTCCCGGGCCACCAGCAGCGTGACGGAGCGGCGCAGCTGGGCTTCGGCCTGCCGCACCCGGGCAAGTTCCTCGGAGACTTCCGGCACGATCCGCTTGGCTGCGTCCGTGGGTGTGGAAGCCCGGAGGTCGGCGATGTCGTCCAGGATGGGCCGGTCCGCCTCGTGCCCGATCGCGCTGACCACCGGGGTCTGCGCGGCAGCGACGGCGCGGATGAGTTCCTCGCTGCTGAACGGCAACAGGTCCTCCAGCGCGCCGCCGCCGCGGGCGATGACAATCACGTCGACCTCGGGGCGGGCATCGAGTTCGCGCAGCGCCTTGACCATCTGCGATACGGCGGTGTTGCCCTGCACGGCGACCTCGCGGATCTCGAACTCAACGGCCGGCCAGCGCAGGGCCGCGTTGCGCAGGACGTCCTTCTTGGCATCGGAGTCGCGGCCGGTGATGAGCCCGATCCGGTGGGGGAGCAGCGGCAGGCGCTTTTTCCGGGACTCGGCAAACAGGCCTTCCGCGGCCAGGGCGTGGCGCAGGCGTTCTATCCGGGCCAGAAGATCGCCCAGCCCAACAGGGCGGATGTCCTTCACGGACATGTTCAGGCGCCCGGTCTTCAGCCAGAACTCGGCCTTGAGCAGGGCCACCACGCGGCTTCCGCGCTCCAGGGGCGTCTCCTGCCGGTCGAGCAGTTTGGACCAGATGGAGGCCGGCAGGGAGATCTCTGCGTCCACATCGCGGAGGGTGAGGAACGCACTGCCTCCGCGCCGGTTCAGTTCAATGACCTGGCCTTCAACCCAGGCGGCCGGCGCACGCTCAATGTGGGTCTTGAGCTTCTGGGAGAGCAACTGCAGCGGCCAGGGATTGTCCGGGCTCGTCTCGGCTGCGGTGGCCGGCACCGTGGTGGGGCCGGCCGCAGGGGCGGTGCCGGGTACAGGGACGGTGGCGTTTTCAGCCATGTGCCGCCCCGGTGGCGGCGGATGCCAGGTGCATGGTCGCGGTCCTTGCCTGTGGATGGTGGGCGGGGTTAGATACTGGTGGTGGGTGAGATGCAGTGGATTAGATACTGCAGTGGGTCAATCAACTCTATCCATAGCTGTATCACCGGCCCCCGACATTTCTGATCGCACCCTGGCGCGCCTAGGATGGCAGTGTCCTGCTGACCAGCCAGGCACCCCACCAGCCAGGCACCCCACCAGCCGGGAAACCCGACCAGCTAGGAATCCCTTGCGTTCATTTCTTGCGGCCTTGGCCGTCATCCTTGGTCTTCTCCTCTCCGCCGCCGCCGTTCCGGCCATCTGGGTGGACCGCAACATCGTGCAGGAGGACGGTTTCGTTGCCCTGGCGGCGCCGCTGGGCAAGAATCCGGACTTCCAGAAGCGCCTGGCGACCGCCGCGGTCAACAGCATTGACACCGGCGGCACCCTTCCTGCCCAGGTGGCGGAACTCGTCCGGCCGGTGCTGGAATCGGCGGCAGCCTCACTGACCGGCCTGCCCGAGTACCCGGCAGCCTGGGAACAGACGCTGCGGAAGAGCCACCGCCTTAACTTTGCCGGCCCGGCGTCGCGTCCGCCCGAAGCCGGTTCCAGTACCTCGCTGAGGCTGGATGTAGCCCCGCTCGTCGCACTCGCTGCCAAGCAAATTTCCCGCCAGGTGGGTGTTCCGCTGGAGGCCCCGGGCCAGACCCTGGTGAACATCGGACAGACGAACCAGCGCCAGCTGATTGAACGCGTCTCGGCTTACTCTCCGCTGGGCTACAGCCTGGCCATCGGTGCGGGGGTGGCATTCCTGTTGGCCCTTGTGACCGCCCGCCGGCGCTGGAAAGTCCTGGCCGGCGCAGGGGTGGGCGCGCTCGCGCTGTCCGGCCTGTGGACGCTGGCGTCCCGTTGGGCCGCCGACGCCGTCGTGGGCACCGCGAGCGGCAACGAAATGGCAGATCTCTTCAAGCGCGAGTTCGTTGCGGCTTCCGCTGCCGGGTTTGCGTCCTGGACGCTGGCGGCGGCGATCACCGGTGGCGCCCTGGTGGCGGCAGGCCTGCTGCTGCGGGTGGTTGGCGGCCCGGCCCGCGGGCGTTGAGCTGCATGCAGGCCAGTTGAACTGCCCGCGGGCGGCAGGCCAGCCTGTGGCCTGCCGCCCAGCCGGTAGCATGGAGCAATGACTTCCTCAGCAGTTTCCCTTTCGATGCCAACTGTCCCGCGCCGGCGGCGTTCGCCGGAGGAAGTCCTCGCGGCGGCACCGGTCCCCGGCCCGAAGAAGGTCCTGCTGGCAGCCCCGCGCGGATACTGTGCGGGCGTGGACCGCGCGGTCATCGCCGTCGAAAAGGCACTGCAGCACTACGGGCCGCCCGTGTATGTCCGGAAGCAGATTGTCCACAACGTGCACGTGGTCAGCTCCCTGGAGGAACAGGGCGCCATCTTCGTGGACGAGACGGACGAAGTGCCCGAAGGCGCCCTGGTCATCTTCTCCGCCCACGGCGTATCCCCGGCCGTGGTCCAGTCCGCGGAGGACCGCGGGCTGCGCACGATCGATGCGACCTGCCCCCTGGTGACCAAGGTCCACAAGGAGGCCGTGCGCTTCGCCAAGGATGACTTCGACATCCTCCTGATCGGCCACGACGGCCACGAAGAGGTTGAAGGAACCTCGGGTGAGGCTCCCGAGCACATCCAGATCATCAACGGCCCCCACGAGGTGGACAAGGTGACGGTACGGGATCCGGAAAAGGTCATCTGGCTTTCCCAGACCACGCTCAGCGTGGACGAAACCATGGAGACCGTGCGGCTGCTCAAGGAGCGGTTCCCCACGCTCCAGGATCCGCCAAGCGACGACATCTGCTACGCCACGACCAACCGCCAGGTGGCCATCAAAAAGATCGCACCCCAGGCGGACCTGGTGATCGTGGTCGGTTCGGCAAACTCCTCCAACTCCGTCCGCCTCGTCGAGGTGGCGCTCGAGTACGGCGCCAAGGCGTCCTACCGTGTGGACTTCGCCAACGAGGTGGACGAGTCCTGGTTTGAGGGTGTTGCCACTGTCGGCGTCACCTCGGGCGCCTCTGTTCCCGAGGTTCTGGTCAAGGACGTGCTCCGACTCCTGGCCGACTACGGCTATGACGCCGTCGAGGAGATCGTGACTGCCGAGGAAGACTTGCTCTTCTCCCTGCCCAAGGAGCTCCGCGCCACCCTCAAGGAAGCCGGGGACGTGTCCCGCGCCCTCGGCGGACGCCGCACGCGCTAGCAGCAGCTGGCGAGCCGGCGTCCGCCCGGCGGATGCCTTAGGCGGCGTCCTCTTCTTCCTCCCCGGCCGCCCGCAATTCAGTGCCCGGCAGGTCTGTGCCCTGAAGTTCCGGGGCTGCCAGGGACCGCGGCGTGACCTGCACAGCCGGAGGGGTGACCAGGCTGCTGGTGTCCAGGGAATTGAGTTTCCGTGCGGTGGGAAGGACCCGTGCCTCCAGTGTGCCGAGCATTGCGTTGTAGCGGTCCACCGAGCTTTTCAGCGAGGACCCCAGCTTGCCGATGTTGTCCCCGAGCGTGCCCATCCGTTCGTACAGCTGCCGGGCAAGTTCGAAGAGCTCCCGGGCGCTGTCCGTGAGGACGTCCTGGCGCCACGTGAACGCCACCGACTTGAGGACCGCGAGCAGCGTGCCGGGGGAGGCCAGCACCACGTTCCTGGAGAGCGCGTGGTCCAGGAGCGCGGGGTCGGCGGAGAGCGCGGCGGCGAGGATGGATTCGGCCGGGACGAAACAGATCACCAGTTCCGGCGAGTTCCCCGGGATGTCCCAGTATTTCTTGGTGCTGAGCGCGTCCACGTGGGATTTCAGCGCCTTGGCATGCGCCGCCAGCAGGTTCTGCAGCGCGGCCTGGCTGAGCCCCGGCTTGTCACCGGCTGACTGTCCCAGCTCCTGCGCCTCAAGGTAGGCGGACAGCGGCACCTTGGCGTCGACCACGAGCTGCTTGTCACCCGGCAGCTGGACCACAAGGTCCGGGCGGACGGCGGCCTCGGCACCCGACGTGCCGTGGTGCTGTTCGTGGAAGTCGACGTGCCGCATCATGCCGGCCGCCTCCACGACCCGGCGCAGCTGCACCTCACCCCACTGGCCGCGCGCGCTGTTTGAGCGGAGGGCGGACTCAAGGGCGTGCGTGGACCGCATCAGCTGCTCATCCGTGAGGCGGGCTTCCTGCAGCTGCTGGGCCAGCTGGCCGTACTGTTCAAGCCGGTCCCGTTCCAGCAGGGACACCTGCTGCTGCACAGCGGTCAGCTTTTCAGCCACCGGGGCCAGGGCCCGCAGGACGCTCGCGTCCTGCTCGCGCGACATGCCCAGGTCACGGTTCTGGGCGGAGAGGAGCTTTCGCTCGGCATCAGCGGCAGCAAACTGGGCGGTCACTTCGGAAAGCCGCGCCGAAACGCCGTCGAAATCCGCCTCCAGGGCGGTGCCCCGGCGGCGCAACACCACGTACACCGCGCCCGCGCCGGACACGGCGCCCAGCAACAGCATCAAAAGGGCCAGAATCACTGCAAAAGGTTCCATGCCTTCACTGTTGCACGCGGCTCTGACATTTATTGTGAGGGCAACACCGGGCGGCACCCACGGGCAGCGGCAGGGATGCCATGCTGCCGGCGGGGGACAGCGGCGCGGGACGCGGTGGCCGAACAGGTAGAATCAATGTCCGTGGCTCTTACTATTGGCATCGTCGGACTGCCCAACGTCGGCAAATCAACACTTTTCAACGCACTGACCCGCAACCAGGTCCTGGCCGCGAACTATCCGTTCGCCACCATCGAACCCAATGTCGGCGTCGTGAACCTGCCCGACCCCAGGCTTCAGCAGCTCGCCGGGATCTTCGGCTCGCAGCGCGTGCTGCCCGCGGCTGTCTCCTTCGTCGACATCGCCGGCATCGTCAAGGGCGCCTCCGAAGGGGAAGGCCTGGGCAACCAGTTCCTCGCCAACATCCGTGAAGCGGAAGCCATCGCCGAGGTGGTGCGCGTCTTCGACGACCCCGACGTGATCCACGTTGACGGCAAGGTGGACCCCCGCTCGGACATGGAGACCATTAACACCGAGCTGATCCTCGCCGATCTGCAGACCATCGAGAAGGCCATCCCCCGGATCGAAAAAGAGGTCAAGACCAAGAAGCGGGAGGCCGCGGAGCTCGCTGCCATCAAGGCCGCGCAGGTGGTGCTTGAGCGTGGCGACACCATCTACTCCTCCGTCAAGAGCGACAAGCTGGAAATGGAGCACCTCAAGGAGCTCAGCCTCCTGACGGCCAAGCCTTTCATCTACGTCTTCAACGCGGATGAGGGAATCCTCGGCAGCGAGGAGAAGCAGGCCGAGCTGCGCGCCATGGTTGCGCCGGCTGACTGCATCTTCCTTGACGCCAAGCTCGAGTCCGACCTCGTGGAATTGGACGAGGCCGAGGCACGCGAAATGCTCGAAATGAACGGGCAGGACGAATCCGGACTGGACCAGCTGGCCCGCGTCGGCTTCCACACGCTGGGCCTGCAAACGTACCTGACGGCCGGTCCCAAGGAAGCCCGCGCGTGGACCATCCACCAGGGCGACACCGCCCCGCAGGCGGCCGGCGTGATCCACACGGACTTCCAGCGCGGCTTTATCAAGGCGGAGGTTGTCTCCTTCGAGGACCTCATCGACGCCGGTTCCATGGCCGAGGCAAAATCGCGCGGCAAGGTCCGCATCGAAGGCAAGGAATACGTGATGGCCGACGGCGACGTGGTCGAGTTCCGCTTCAACGTGTAATCGAGTTCGGGTTTAACGTCTGCGGGCAATCACCGCCACCAGGAAACGTCTGAACAGGGCCGGATGTCCGGCAAAAGAGATCAGCCCGTCGCCTCCCGGCGATGGGCTGATCTTTTTTCAATGGGCGGCCGCGCCACTGTCCGACGAGCGCTGCTTCGGGATCCCGGCACCGTTGGACAGGGTGTAGGTCTCGTTCAGAATCGTCATGCGTTCTCTTCTTTCGTCGTAAGGGTGTGCGCGGCCCAGCTCGCGAGCAGTTGCATGGCCTGGGAGGTGGGAGAGTCGGGCTCTACGGTGAAGACGAGCATGACCAGGCCGGGGTCGGCGGAGAGCTCGAAGGACTCGTAGCCGAACTCGAGGTCGCCGACGTCGGGATGGGTCAGCAGCTTGGCCCCGGACCGGTGGCGGAGCACGTCGTGGGAGGCCCACAGGGTACTGAACTCCTCGCTCTGGGTCGTGAGGGTGCCCACGATCTCGATGAGTTCCCGGTCATAGGGGTCCTGCGCCGATGCCGCGCGGAGCAGCGCGACGACGTCGTGCTTAGCAGTGTCGAAGTCCCTATGGAACCCTGGTGCACGGGCGTCCAGGAACAGCCACTTCGCGTAGTTGTACTGGTCCCGCGACCCGTCTGCTGGCAGGGAATGCAACACGCGTCCGATCCGGTTAAAGGCAAGGCGGTCCAGGCGGGCGTTCTGCACCAGCGCCGGAGTGTCGATGGAGTCGAGCACCTTCTGGATCCCGGGCCGGACTGTTGTGCGGTTCGAGCCCTTCTTCCGCGGCGAACGGCGCTGGGTGATCCGCACGAGGTCGAACAGGTGCCGGCGCTCGTCCTCGTCGAGTTGCAAAGCGCGCGCGACGGCTTCGAGGACTTCGCGGGATGCCCCGGCGAGCTTGCCGCGCTCGAGTCGGGCGTAGTAGTCCGCGCTGACACCGGCGAGGTGGGCAACCTCTTCTCGGCGCAGGCCGGGGACCCGGCGCGCCCCGCCGTAGAGGGGCACGCCAGCTTCCTCCGGAGTGAGCTTGGCTCGCCGGGAAGTGAGGAAGCTGCTGATCTCTGACCGGGAATCCATCTCCATCAGGCTACGTCTACAGGCCTCAGTGGGTGGTGTAACCGCCATCGACGGGCAGCGCAGTGCCGAGCACGAAGCTCGCGGCCGGGCTGCACAGCCACAGGACCGCAGCGGCTACCTCATCTGCGCGGCCGAGGCGGCCGATTGGCTGCTGTTGGATAATTTCGGCCATCGCCTCGGGCTGGCCCTCGAGCATGCCGGCGACCATCGGAGTCTCCACGACGCCGGGGCAGACGGCATTGATGCGGATGCCCCGGGGCGCGTATTCGACCGCTGCGCTCTTCGTGAGGCCGATTACCCCGTGCTTTGACGCGTGGTAGGCGGCGCGCTCCGGCAAGCCCACGAGGCCTCCGAGGGAGGAACAGTTCACGATTGCGCCCGAGCCCTGGGCACGCATGTACCGCAGTTCATGTTTCTGCGCAGCCCACACGCCTCGCAGGTTGACCCCGTTGACCCGGTCGAAGTCCGCGGCATCTTCGTCGGCGGCGTCCGACGGTGGGGCCTGCACACCGGCGCAGTTGAAGGCCATGTCGAGTCGTCCGTAGGTCTCCACGGCGCGGTCGACCGCGGCGGCGACCTGCTCCTCGTCGGAGACGTCGCAAACGATGCCGATCGATTGGTGTCCGGCATCCACAAGCGACTGCGCGGCCTGCTCGACGGCGTCGGCGTTGCTGTCGAGGAGCGCAACTGCGGCTCCGTTTTGGGCGAAGCCGCGGGCGGCGGCCAGGCCCATGCCGGAGGCCCCTCCGGTAACGAGTGCAACGTGTCCGGTGAAGTGGTACTGCGGGTTCGTCATTAGGGTTTCCCATCCTTGTCTCGTTCTCTATGTCGTGAAGGACCCGTCTCGTTCCGGCCGAGCCTCTCGTCTTCAACGCTATGCCGGGCACTCGAGTCGAAACAGGACCTGTTGGACCACGGTTCCTCCGGCCCACTCGGGCAAGTTCCGGATCATCGTTGGCGGGGTCAATGAGCATGTCCAGTGGATCAGGGAGGCCAGGGACATGATCATGACGGCGCGTTCGGTGCGCCCGTGCGAACGCCAAGACGTTTTTTCGGCGACGGAACGTGGTCGAATTCCGCTTCAACGTGGGAGTTTCCGCTGAGCTACTCAGTGATTGAGTATTAACGGCAAAAAGCCACGATCCTCTGGATCGGCGCTTTTTCTGTGATTGGTGCCCCTACCCTCCGAGCAACACGGCGTCAAGGAAAAGCAGCGCTGACTTTTCGCCCGGCAACAGCTTGGTTGCATCTCGATAACAACCTTTACTGAGGGACAACTTTCGGACCGCGCATGCGTGGTTCGGGTCTAGGCTACTTGTCATGTGAGACTCGCCACATCTCACTGGGGGGATGTAGCGGGTCTGGCCGGCGCCCACAGCGAAGGTCTATTCCACACTCAAAGAAACATAGGAGGCGGAATGCGATTCAGTCGTATTTCCAAAGCAGTAGGCGTTGCAGCCGCGGCTGCACTGGCGCTCAGCGCCTGCGCGAGCACGAACGGCGGGACAACCCCGTCAAGCAATGCGGCCGGAAAACAGGGGGGAACTGCCACTGTCGTCGAGGTCAACGCGTTCAACACCTTCAACCCCAACACGGCAGACGGCAACACTGACATCAACTCGAAGGTCAGCTACGCCACGCACTCCGGGTTCTACTACATCGACAACCAGCTGAACGTCGTCCACAACGACAAGTTCGGCAAGATGGAAAAGACGTCCGACGATCCGCTGACCGTCAAGTACACCATCAACGAAGGTGTGAAGTGGTCCGACGGCACGCCCGTCACCGCAGCTGACCTGCTCCTCCAATGGGCAGCCTTCTCCGGGTACTACAACGACGCCGACGCCGAGGGTAAAGCGGGAACGTCGTACTTCTCCTACGCGGGCGACCCCACGGGCCTTGCCCTCACCGATTTCCCCGAAATCGGCGACAACAACCGCTCCATGACCATCAAATACTCCAAGCCGTTCGCTGACTGGGAGATCGCGCTGGGCGGACCGGGCATTGACATCCCGGCCCACGTCCTGGCCAAGAAGGCCGGCCTGGCCGATACCCAGGCTTTCATTGACCACCTCAAGGGCCTGCCCCGCGGCGACGCCAAGGCGCCCAAGCCCGCCGATGCCAAGCTCAAGGCCATGTCCGACATGTGGAACACCGGCTTTGACTCCAAGACCCTGCCGAGCGATCCGAGCCTGTTCCTTTCCAACGGCCCGTTCGTGGTCCAGAGCATCAACCAGGACCAGTCCCTGACCATGGTGCGCAACAAGGACTACAACTGGGGCCCGGAGGCCAAGCTGGACGAGATCACCGTCCGCTACATCGGCTCCTCCCCGGCGCAGGTCCAGGCGCTGAAGAACGGCGAAGCTGACATCATCGCTCCGCAGGCGTCCGCGGACACCCTCGACCAGCTCAAGGCACTCCAGAGCCAGGGCGTCACGGTGGACCAGGGCAACCAGCTCTCCTACGACCACATCGACCTGAACTACTCGGGACCCTTCGCCGACAAGAATGTCCGCGAGGCATTCATGAAGACGGTTCCGCGCAAGGACATCGTGGACAAGATCATCAAGAAGCTCGACCCGCAGGCAAAGCCCCTGGACTCGCAGCTGTTCGTTCCCGCGCAGCCGGCCTACCAGGCCTCCTCGGAGGGCAACGGCTCCTCCAACTACCAGGATGCCGATGTTGACGGTGCCAAGAAGCTCCTGAACGGGGCGACGCCCGAGGTCCGCATCATGTACAACAAGGACAACCCGAACCGTGTGGACGCGTTCTCGCTCATCCGCGAGTCCGCAACCAAGGCCGGGTTCAAGATCGTCGACGGCGGCCTTGGCGCCTCTGACTGGGGCAAGGCCCTCGGCAAGGGCGGCTACGACGCCACGATCTTCGGCTGGATCAACCCGGGCGTCGGCGTCTCCGGCGTTCCGCAGATCTTCCGCTCCAACAACGGTTCCAACTTCAACAAGTTCAGCGATCCTGAGGCCGACAAGCTCATGGACGAACTCATAGTGACGACCGACCGCAGCAAGCAGGATGACCTGATCAAGCAGATCGACAAGAAGATCTGGGACTCGGCATACGGCCTGCCGCTCTTCCAGTCCGTTGGTGTTGACGCCTACAGCGACCGCATCACCGGCGTGAAGTTCATGCCGAACCAGACGGGTGTCTGGTGGAACTTCTGGGAGTGGGCCGAGAAGTAAGCCCGTGCCACGAAGTGCAGCACGCTAGTTGAGGCGCCGGGACCATGCACCACGGTCCCGGCGCCTTGCAGCGCCATCTCCTGGCAGCGCCTGTGTTGGCAGCACAAGCAGTAAGGCGCCGCCAAACCTGCGACCGGTCCGGGCAATCCCCGGGCCCGAATCCTGAGGTTCTATCACAATGGTGACCTACATAGTCCGGCGGCTAGTCACCGCCGCACTCATCCTTCTTGGCGCTTCGTTCCTGGTGTATCTGCTGACCGCAGCATCAGGCGACCCGCTCGCCGAGTTCCGCGCCAGCAGTGCGCCGAACAAGCAGCAGCTCATGGACTCGAGATCCGCGCTGCTGGATCTCGGTACGCCCGCTCCCGTGCGGTATTTCAAATGGCTCGGCGGCGCAGCGCAGTGCCTGGTGCCCTTCACCGGTTCCTGCAACCTCGGCAAGAACATTGCCGGCCAGCCCATCACGGACGCTCTCGGCCACGCGCTCATCCAGACACTGACACTTGTCACCGGGGCCACCGTTCTGGCCATTCTTGTTGGCATCACCCTGGGAATCATCACCGCCCTGCGCCAGTACAGCACACTGGACTACGGCGTGACCTTCATGGCCTTCCTGTTCTTCTCCCTGCCGATCTTCTGGGTTGCCGTCCTGCTCAAGGAATTCGGCGCCATCGGCTTCAACAACTTCCTCCGAAACCCGGAGATACCCCTGCCGGTCTCGCTCGGCGTCGGCGTGGTCCTCGGCGGCGTGGCCGTGATCGTGGCCGGCGGCGACGCCAGGCGCAGAGTGATGACCGGCGGCATCGTCTTCGCCGTCGTCGCTGCCGTCCTTATCTACTTCTCCGTGACCCAGTGGTTCAAGACGCCCGGACTGGGACCGGTGGTCATCGCCATCGCCGGCGTGGGCATCGCCTTCGCCGTGACCCTGCTGACCGCCGGCCTGCGGAACCGCAAAGCGCTGCAATCCGCCCTGATTGCCGTGGGCGTGGGAGTGGTCCTCTACTTCGTCATCCAGCCGCTGCTGAGCCAGGCAACGTTCCTGATGATCGTGCTGCTGGCCATCGCGGCGGTCCTGGCCGGCATGGCCATCGGCTACCTGATGGGCGGCTACGACCGCGGACAGTCCATGCGCGCGGCCGCCATCACCTCCTTCCTCGTGGGATTCCTCATCTTCCTGGACCGCTTCATGCAGGCTTGGCCCGCGTACTTCAACAACAGCCGGGTCCGCGGGCGGCCGATTGCCACGATCGGCGCCGGCACACCGAACATCGAGGGCGACTTCTGGATCCTGGGCATCGACTCCTTCACCCACCTCATCCTCCCCACCACCGCTCTCATCCTCATCTCCCTGGCCGGCTACACGAGGTTCACCCGCGCCTCCATGCTGGAGATCATGAACATGGACTACATCCGCACGGCGCGGGCCAAGGGCCTGTCCGAGCGGACCGTGGTCATGCGCCACGCGTTCCGCAACGCCCTGATTCCGGTGGCCACCATCGTTGCGTTCGACATCGGCGGCCTGATCGGCGGCGCGGTCATCACCGAGACGGTCTTCTCCGTCCGGGGCATGGGGTTCCTGTTCCTCGACGGCATCCAGCACGTTGACCCGAACCCCGTCATGGGCGTCTTCATTTGCGTCGCCATCACGGCCATGGCGTTCAACCTCATCGCGGACCTCGCCTACTCCGCACTGGATCCACGAGTAAGGGTGAAAGCATGAGCCAGCCCAGTCAGCAGGATGAAATCATGGCGGAGCAGGCCGCCGTGCGGCAGGAGGCTGCCGGCATCGAGCCTGTCTCCGAAGCCCGGGGCCTGAGCCAGGGCCAGATTGTCCGCAAGCGTTTCCTTGGCCACTCCGGCGCCATCGTGGGCCTCGCCGTGTTCGCCATCATCTTCGTCATGGCCTTCACGTCCGTGGGCTATGCCGGGATCCCCGGCTGGTGGAAGTACACCCACGAAGCCGTCGCGCCGCTGATCAACGACGGCACGCCCACAGCTTCACTGTGGCCCCTCGCCTGGGGTGAGCATCCCTTCGGCCAGGACCGGATCGGGC
Organism: Arthrobacter sp. NPDC056727; assembly: GCF_042790555.1. Taxonomy (NCBI): domain Bacteria; kingdom Bacillati; phylum Actinomycetota; class Actinomycetes; order Micrococcales; family Micrococcaceae; genus Arthrobacter; species Arthrobacter sp. NPDC056727. The sequence goes on from NZ_JBHTZA010000020.1 coordinate 74,177, forward strand.
GGGACCTGTTCGCCATGACCATGCGCGGCGCCCAGCAGTCCATCACGATCATGGTGGTCATCGGCCTGATCGCCGGCCTGATCGGCGTGGTGGTCGGGGCGCTGTCCGGCTACTTCCGGGGCTGGATGGAGGCCGTCCTGATGAGGCTCACCGACGTCATCATCATTGTCCCGGCACTGCTCCTCGCCGCCGTCATGGCCCAGCTGGCAGGTCGGCGCGACGAAGGCAGCTGGTTCGCCGCCTTCGCGAGCAGCAACGGTGTCCTCGCCCTCGGCATCTTCCTGGGGCTGATCAGCTGGGTGGGCCTGGCCCGGCTCATGCGCGGTGAGTTCCTCACCCTGCGGGAGCGCGAGTTCGTCGACGCGGCACGGATTTCCGGGGCAAGCAACGCCCGGATCATCTTCAAGCACATCCTGCCCAACGCGGTGGGCGTGCTGATCGTCAACGTCACCCTGACCATGTCCGCGGCAATCCTCACCGAAACGGCCCTCAGCTACCTGGGCGTCGGCGTCAAGTCCCCGGACACCTCGCTGGGACTGCTGATCTCCCAGAACCAGGAAGCCTTCGCCACCCGGCCCTGGCTGTTCTGGTTCCCCGGCCTGTTCATCGTGCTCATCTGCCTTAGCATCAACTTCATCGGTGACGGCCTGCGGGACGCCTTTGACCCGCGGCAAAAGAAGTTCAACGCCAAGAAGGCAAAAGACACCGGGACAACTGTTCCGGAAGCCACGCCGGTCACAGCCTTGGACAGCAGGGCGGAGGACGGCAGGGCAGATGACGGCCGGACCGCCGGCGGGGACAGGGGAGCCTGACGTGCTGCTGCGACGCCGCGGGCGGACGCAGCGCGCGTCCCGCCTACAGGACCGCCACGCTCCAGTAGCTCAGTCCGAGAAGGAGCAGGGCCGCCGCTGCCTCAAGCCAGCGGAACCTCACGGTGACCGGAGTGGTGTCAGCTGCTCCGGCATCGAGGAGCCCGGATTCGACCAGCTGCTGCCAGCGTCCGCGGACCAGCTGCGCGGCCTGTCCCGAGTCGGTGCTCTTCAGGTCACCGGGGCGCACGGAGTTCCCCGGCCCGTACGTGCTGTCCGGCAGTCCCCGCAGGTCCTCCGGGCGGGCGTTGCGCCCGCCCCAGATGCCGGGAGCGGGAGCCGCCCAGGCACCGTAGCTTCGGCCGGGCGTGACAAGTGTCAGGGCATACCGCGTGTCCACGTGCACCAGCGCTGCCCACGGCACCGTGATGGCGCGGAACGGATTTTCTATGGTGACGCCGGCATCGGTGACCACCACCGCAGGGCGCCAAAACAGCAGCCAGCCCAGGTAGGCGATGAACAGCAACGGCCAGGCGCCGGCCAGGGCGGGGAGACCGCCCGCCGCCACCAGGCCGGCCAGCCCGGCGGCCGCCACGAACCACGAGAATCCCGCAAACCATTTGTTGGTGCGCGCTTTGAAAATTGCGGTTGCGGCATGCGGCACAGTGCTCATGCCCCCAATAATTCAGTATTCCCGGCCGCAGCACTAATCTCAGCTGCTCCGCTGGCCCGGGTGGAAGGAAAACCCCAACATGTCTGACTACATCAGCCCTGACCGCCCGGCTTCGGACCCGCTGGAACCAGGCTCCATCCAGCCCGGCCCCGGACGGCGGAGGGCAGACGGAAAGGGCTCAGTTGTCCTCGAGGTACGCGACCTCAGCGTCGACTTCGGCGTGGAAAAGAAGTGGGTGCCGGCCGCCGTCGGGCTTAACTACGAGGTCCGCGCCGGTGAGGTTCTGGCCATCGTGGGGGAGTCCGGCTCGGGCAAGAGCGCGAGCTCCATGGCGCTGCTCGGCCTGCTGCCCAGCAACAGCAGGGTGTCCGGGAGCGTCAGGCTCTCCGGCAAGGAGCTGCTGGGCGCGGATGCCGCCAACATCCGCAGTGTCCGGGGCAAGGACGTGGCCGTCATCTTCCAGGAGCCCATGACGGCGCTGAACCCGGTCTACACGGTTGGTGCCCAGATCGTCGAGACGGTGCGCCTGCACAACGAAGTCTCTCCTGACCAGGCCAAGGAGCGTGCGCTGCGCATGCTCGAGCTGGTGGAACTGCCGGACCCGGTGAAGGCGTTCAGGTCCTATCCGCACCAGCTCTCCGGCGGCCAGCGCCAACGTGCCATGATCGCCCAATCGCTCTCCTGCGATCCCAAGCTGCTGATTGCCGACGAGCCCACCACGGCCCTGGATGTGACGGTGCAGGCGGAGATCCTGGACCTGATGAGGAACCTGCGCAACAAGCTGGACAGCGCCATCGTCCTGATCACCCACGACATGGGCGTCGTGGCGGACCTCGCCGACCGGATCGCCGTCATGCGCAAGGGCCTGATCGTGGAGACCGGTACCGCCGAACAGATCTTCCACAATCCGCAGCACCCCTACACGCAGGCACTGCTCGCGGCTGTGCCGCACCTCGGGCAGGGCGGAACGGACGCGGCTCCCGACGTCGACGTGACCGCAGCGCTGGCAGCGGCCACCCACGCCGAGCTCGAGTCCGTGGACCATGACGAACTGGTCCGCCGCGAGCGGGAGAACGCGGCCGCACTGGCGGCCGCCGAATCCGCCGGGCCCATGGGGGAGCCCGTCCTGGAGCTGACCGACGTCGCCATCGAGTATCCGAAGCAGGGCCGCGTTCCCGCCTTCCGCGCCGTGGAGGGCGCCAACCTGACCATTCACCCGGGGCAGGTGGTGGGCCTGGTGGGGGAGTCGGGCTCCGGTAAGACCACCATCGGGCGTGCCGCCGTCGGGCTGCTGCCGGTGGCAGCCGGAACGATGCGCGTGGTGGGGCAGGACATCTCCGCCGCGAAGAAGAACGGCAGGCAGCTGCACCATGTGCGGCGCCACATCGGCATGGTCTTCCAGGACCCGTCCTCGTCCCTGAACCCGCGCCTGCCCATCGGCGAAAGCATCGGCGAGCCGATGTACCTCGCCGGCGTGGCGAAGGGCGCCGACCTGCAGAAGCGCATTGAGGCCCTGCTGGACCAGGTGGAACTGCCCCGGAACTACCGGAACAGGTACCCGCACGAGCTCTCCGGCGGGCAGAAGCAGCGCGTCGGCATCGCCCGGGCACTGTCACTGAAGCCGAAGCTGATGGTGGCGGACGAGCCGACGTCAGCGCTGGACGTGTCCGTGCAGGCCAAGGTGCTGGAGCTGTTCCAGAACCTGCAGCGCGAACTCGGGTTCGCCTGCCTCTTCGTCACCCACGACCTCGCCGTCGTGGACGTGCTGGCCGACCGCATCTGCGTCATGCAGCGCGGCCGCATCGTGGAGCAGGGCACCCGCGACCAGATCCTGCGGAACCCGCAGGAGGCGTACACGCAGCGGCTGCTGGCGGCCGTTCCGCTGCCTGATCCGGAAAAGCAGCGCGAACGCCGCGAACTCCGCGCCCAGCTGCTGGCCACCGGAGCGGAATAACCGGCGGAGTTGTGGGAGAGCCCGGGCACCGCCCGGGCGTGAGCGGCATCACAAGCGGGCATGATACCAGCGGGTAACTTATGCCGCGAAATCGTCCGGCGTGCCTCACGCATGTCGGTCACGGTTTAGCAACGGCGTATCACTATCTGGACGTTTGCCGTTAGAGTTCATGCTTGTGTTGCCCACGTCACAGACCACCTCTGTGTCCTGGGCATCGGGGACATACCTGAATCCCCACCAATCTCTCCCACAACTCCTAGGAGGCGGAATGCGTTTTGCGCGCACTTCCAAAGCATTGGGCATGGTGGCCATCGCCGCCCTCGCCCTGTCCGCTTGCGGTGCCGGAGGCGGCACCAGCAACGGTTCCGGCAGCGCTGCCGGAGATCCCAACAAAGTCATCACGGCCTACAGCAACGAGCCGCAGAACGCGCTGCTGCCGGCCAACACCAACGAGGTCTACGGCGGCCGCGTCGTGGAACTCCTCTTCGAAGGCCTTCGGGCCTACGACGCCAACGGCAAGCCGGTCAACGCCCTGGCTGAATCCATCGAGTCCCCGGACGGCCAGAACTACACGATCAAGGTCAAGTCCGGCACCAAGTTCACCAACGGCGAGGAAGTCACCGCCAAGAGCTTCGTCGACGCCTGGAACTTCGCGGCACTGAGCACCAACCTGCAGAACAACGGCACGTTCTTCGAGTCGGTCGAAGGGTACAACGACGTCAGTGCCGTCAAGACCGAAAAGGGTGCTGACGGCCAGGAAAAGGACGTTCCGGCCCCCACCGCCAAGACCATGTCCGGCCTTGTCCTGAAGGACAACTCCACCATCCAGGTCAAGCTCAGCCAGCCCGAGGCCGACTGGCCGCTTCGCCTCGGCTACTCGGCGTTCTACCCGCTGCCGTCAGAGGCGATGAAGGACCCCAAGAAGTTCGGTGAAAACCCCGTCGGCAACGGCCCGTACAAGCTGGCCAAGGAAGGCGCCTGGGTTCACGACCAGTCCATCTCGCTGGTCAAGAACGCTGACTACAGCGGTCCCCGCGCGGCCAAGAACGGCGGCGTGACCTTCAAGTTCTACACCGATCCGGGCCCCGCCTACACGGACATCCAGGCCAACAACCTCGATGTGACGGACGTGCTTCCCACCAACGCGCTGCGGACGTACGAGACCGACTTCCCGGAGAACCACCTGAACAAGGCCTACGCCGGCAACGCCACGCTGAACATCCCGGGCTACAACGCCAACTTCCAGGGTGAGGCAGGCAAGCTGCGCCGCCAGGCACTTTCCATGGCCATCAACCGCGAAGAGATCACGAAGGTGATCTTCAACGGCACGCGCATCCCGGCCAAGGACTTCACCGCCCCGGTCATCGACGGCTACAACGAAAACGTTGCCGGCTCGGAGTTCCTCAAGTTCGACGCCGCCAAGGCCAAGGAGCTGTGGGCCAAGGCCGAAGCCATCAAGGCCTACGACGCCTCCAAGCCGCTCCGGCTCGCCTACAACACCGACGGCGGCAACAAGGAATGGATCGACGCCGTAGCCAACAACATCAAGAACAACCTCGGCATCCAGGCCGAAGGCCAGCCGTTCGCGAAGTTCGCCGAAATCCTGAACCTGCGCAAGGCCAAGACCCTTCCGGGCCTCACCCGCGCAGGCTGGCAGGCAGACTACCCGTCGCTGTACAACTTCCTCGGCCCGCTCCTGAAGACCGGCTCCAGCTCGAACTACGAGGGCTACTCGAACCCTGAGTTCGACAAGCTGCTCACCGAAGGCCTGGGTGCGAAGTCCACGGACGACGCCAACAAGAAGTTCACCCAGGCGCAGGAAGTGCTCTTCAAGGACCTGCCCAACCTGCCCCTCTGGTACCAGGCCCGCCAGGCCGTGTGGAGCCAGAACGTCACCAACGTGGACAGCGGCTGGAACGGCGTGCTCCAGTACTACAACATCACCGCCAAGTAGTCCCTGGAACCACCCCAATCAGTCAGCACATGGGGGTCCGGTCGAAGCTGCCGGGCCCCCATGGCCATGAACCAGCATGAAAGCTGTCCCATGAATCCCCAATTTCCATTCGCCGGGGAGGCATCGCTGTGATCCAGTATGTCCTCCGCCGGCTGCTGCAGGTGATTCCCGTCTTTGTCGGCACCACCCTGCTCGTTTACTACATGGTGTTCGCCCTTCCCGGCGACCCGATCGCCGCCCTCTTCGGCGACAGGCAGCCCAACCCTGCCGTCATCGCTGCCCTGCGGCAGCAGTACCACCTCGACGAACCGTTCTGGGTCCAATACGGACTGTTCCTGAAAAACCTGTTCACCTTCAACCTCGGCAACGACTTCACCGGGCAGCCCATCGCCGCCACCCTGGGGCGGGTGTTCCCCGTGACGGCAATGCTGGCCATCGAGGCCCTCGTGATCCAGGGCGTCTTCGGCGTTGCCGCCGGCCTCTTCGCGGGCCTGCGCAAGGGCAAGCTTTTTGATTCCACCGTGCTCATCGCCTCCCTGGTGGTGATCGCCATCCCGACGTTCGTGCTCGGCTTTGTCCTGCAGCTGGTGGTCGGCGTGCAGCTGGGATGGGCCAAACCCACCGTGGGATCCGACGTCTCCTGGGGCACGCTGCTGCTGCCGGCCTTCGTCCTGGGCCTGGTGTCCTTCGCCTACGTCCTCCGGCTCACCCGGGCGTCCGTGATCGAGAACATGAACGCCGACTACGTCCGCACCGCCACCGCCAAGGGCCTCTCGAGGCCGCGGGTGGTCCTGGCGCACATCCTGCGCAACTCGATGATTCCCGTGGCAACCTACCTCGGCGCCAACCTGGGCGCGCTGATGGGAGGGGCCATCGTCACCGAGGGCATCTTCAATGTTCCGGGCGTCGGGCAGAAGCTGTACCAGGCCATCCTGCGCAGCGAGGGTCCCACGATCGTCGCGATCGTCAGCGTGTTCGTGCTCATCTTCGTGGTGGCGAACCTGCTGGTGGATCTGCTCTACGCCTGGCTCGATCCAAGGATTCGCTATGACAAGTAACTTCCAGGCGGAGCATTTCGTCGCACCCATCGACGAAACCCCGCTGCTCGCCACCGACTCCGTCAAGACGGACCAGGCCCCGTTGAGCCTGTGGTCCGAGGCCTGGCGAAAGCTGCGCCGCCGGCCGCTGTTCATCGTGTCATCGCTGCTGATCGTGCTGCTTTTGGTCATTGCCCTCTTCCCGGGACTCTTCACGCAGGTAGCGCCCAACGACAACTGTGATCTTCAGTTCTCCGACGGCGCGCCGCAGCCCGGCCATCCGTTCGGCTACACGTTCCAGGGCTGTGACGTCTTCTCACGCGTCATCCACGGCACGCAGGCGTCGCTGTCGGTAGGCGTGCTGTCAGTCATTTTCGTGCTGATCATCGGCGTGACGCTCGGCGCGCTGGCCGGCTTCTTTGGCGGCTGGCTCGACGCCGTCATCGCCCGGCTCGGCGATATCTTCTTCGCCCTTCCGCTCGTCCTGGGCGCACTGGTGATCACGCAGCTTCCCTTCTTCAAGGACAACAAGAGCGTCTGGACCGTTGTCATGGTGATCGTGCTGCTGGCCTGGCCGCAGATGGCCCGCATCACCCGCGGCGCCGTCATTGAGGTGCGGAACGCGGACTTCGTGACCGCCGCACGCTCCCTCGGCGTGTCCAGGATGGGATCCCTGCTCCGGCACGTCCTGCCGAACGCCCTCGCCCCCATCATCGTGCTCGCCACTATGGAACTGGGTGTGTTCATCGTGGCCGAGGCCACCCTGTCCTTCCTGGGCATCGGCCTGCCCGGCAGCGTCATGTCCTGGGGCAATGACATCGCCGCTGCCCAGTCCTCGCTGCGGACCAACCCCGCCGTCCTGCTGTATCCCGCAACGGCGCTGTCCATCACCGTGTTGAGCTTCATCATGCTGGGCGACGCCCTCCGCGATGCCCTCGACCCGAAGAGCCGTCAACGATGAAGGAGGCCAACATGTCAACTTCCAGCGTCAGCATCAGCGAAGCGGGTGCCCCGGATGTGAAGCCCCTGCTGGAAATCAGGGACCTCGCCATTTCCTTCGCCACCAGCGGCGGCGAAGTCCAGGCAGTGCGCAACGCGCACCTGACCATCATGCCGGGCGAGACGGTCGCCATCGTGGGCGAGTCGGGTTCCGGAAAATCGACGACGGCGCTCGCCGCCATCGGTCTGCTGCCCGCCAATGGGCGGGTCTCCGGCGGGCAGATCCTGCTCGACGGCGAGGACATCGCCGGGGCGCCGGAGAAGCGCATGATCGAGCTCCGGGGCAACACCATCGGCATGGTTCCACAAGACCCGATGTCCAACCTCAACCCGGTTTGGAAAATCGGCTACCAGGTCCGCGAAACACTGCGGGCGAACGGGCGCCCCGACAGTCCCGACGACGTCGCCAAGGTCCTTGCCGAGGCGGGACTTCCGGATGCGCACCGGCGGGCGAAGCAGTACCCGCACGAGTTCTCCGGCGGGATGCGCCAGCGCGCGCTCATCGCCATCGGCCTGTCCTGCCAGCCGCGGCTGCTCATCGCCGATGAACCGACCTCAGCGCTGGACGTCACCGTCCAGCGGCAGATCCTGGACCACCTGGACAAAATGACCACCGAGCTTGGCACCTCCGTGCTGCTCATCACCCACGATCTGGGCCTGGCCGCCGAGCGTGCCGACAAGGTGGTGGTGATGTACCGCGGCAACGTGGTGGAGGCGGGTCCTTCCCTGGAACTGCTGCGCAACCCGCGCCACCCGTACACGCAACGGCTGGTCGCCTCGGCACCATCCCTCGCGTCGCGCCGGATCCAGGCGGCCAAGGAACTCGGTGTGGAGTCCGAAGACCTCCTTGCCCCGGCCGAGGCGGCATCCGAAGGCACCTTCACCGGGGCTGCGGTGCAGCACAGGGACGGGCCGGAGGACGTGCTGCGGGTCGAGAACCTCAGCAAGGTCTTCAAGCTGCGGTCCGGCCTCGGCCGGTCCACGGACTTTACGGCGGTGGACTCGGTGTCCTTCGGCGTCAAGCGCGGCACCACGACGGCGATCGTGGGCGAGTCCGGTTCCGGAAAATCCACGGTGGCCCAGATGGTGCTGAATCTGCTGGCTCCGACGTCCGGAAGGATCGTGTTCGACGGCGTGGATACCGCCACGCTGAACAGCCGGGAGATCTTCGCCTTCCGCCGGCGGGTGCAGCCGATCTTCCAGGACCCGTACGGTTCCCTCGACCCGATGTACAACATCTTCCGGACCATCGAGGAACCGCTGCGGACCCACAAGGTGGGCACCAGGGCGAGCCGCGAAAAGAAGGTCAGGGAACTGCTGGACCAGGTGGCACTGCCGCAGTCCACCATGCAGCGGTACCCGAACGAGCTCTCCGGTGGACAGCGCCAGCGCGTGGCGATTGCCCGTGCGCTGGCACTCGATCCGGAGGTGATCATTTGCGACGAGGCGGTGTCCGCGCTGGACGTGCTGGTGCAGGCCCAGGTACTGAACCTGCTCGCGGACCTGCAGGCCAACCTGGGGCTGACATACCTCTTCATCACCCACGACCTCGCCGTGGTCCGGCAAATCGCCGACCACGTCTGCGTGATGGAAAAGGGCAGGCTCGTGGAGACCGGCGCGACGGACGATGTTTTTGACGCCCCGCAGCAGGACTACACGAAGGCCCTGCTCAATGCCATTCCCGGGGCCAGCCTTATGCTTCCCCCGGAAGTCGCCACGGCGTAGCCCAGGCCAACAAAGAGCAGGAGCCGGTATTCACCCCGGGTGGATACCGGCTCCTGCTCTTAACGGCAAAGTCCCCAGTGATGGCTAGGACAGGGCCAGCCCAAGCTGCGCCAGCCTGTCACCCAGCAGCGCGCCCAGTGCGCGGTGGCCGTCGCTGTTCATGTGGACGCTGTCCTTGAGCTGCCCCGCCAGCCCGTAGCGGGTGAGCCAGTCGCCGACGCCGACGAACGGAATGCTGTGGTCCGCGGCGACGGTCCCCAGGAGGGCGTCCACCTCGGCACGCCGGGCGCCGCCATGCTCCCGGCCCTTGCCCAGCGTTCCCACCATCGCCAGCTTCGCGCCCGGGTACCGCTGCTTGATCGTCGTAATGAGCCGGTCAGCGTTGGCTTTGATCTGTTCGTTGCTGGCGCCCTGCTTGGCATCGTTTCCGCCGCCCTCGATGAGCACCAGCGGCGGGAAGCCGTAGGGGAGATGCCAGTCGCCGCGCTGCAGGGCATCGACGTAGTTGCCGGTGGTGCCGTTGGAGGCGACGAAGCCGGTGCCGCCCTTGCCGCAGAAGAAGACGTCGTAACCCAGTACGGCGAGGGCCCGCCGCGGCCAGCTTGCCTGCGGCTCCGACTGCGAGTCGCCGATCAGCAGCGCGGTGTGGGCGATGTTGCCCACGATCACCTCGTCCCGCCCGTTGGCCGGGTTGCGGTACAGCGCGCCGGCCGGAAGGCGGGAGGGGTCGACGGCGGCCCCCAGGTCGCTAACGACGGCGGAGCCGGCGGCCACGGCTTCACCCGGGGCGGCCACCGGGGCGGCGGCACGCGGGGCTGCCGGCGCCGCCGATCCGGCACCGGGCGCCGGTTCCATCGCGGCGCCGCAGCCCGTCAAAAATACGCTGGCGGCAATGACCGGACCAATCAGGAGGGCCCGCGTCGAGGCTTGTAACATCCGTGGACTCCTGGCCTGTTCGTAAGTGGTCTAGCAATAGTGGTGGATCACTTACGGAAAATCCAGTGATTTTGCTCACGTGACACCCTGTTGGACTCACGATTTGGTAACGGGGCGGGGGCGGAGGAAGATGCCCGATTTAGGCCAATAAATGGCACAGCGTTTAGACTGGCAGTAGGTGCCCTGTGTTAAGGGTCTGATCCGTCGTGCGTTCCGGTTGGAAATGTCGCGATACAACAGCTGACTTCACCACTGAATCGAGCAATAACGCATGTCTGAAACCACCACCAACACCGCGGTAGCAACTGCAGTTCGCAGTGACCTGCGCAACGTCGCGATTGTGGCCCACGTTGACCACGGCAAGACCACCCTTGTGGACGCCATGCTCAAGCAGACCAACTCCTTTGCCGAGCACAACCACCTCGAAGACCGCGTCATGGACTCCGGTGACCTGGAGCGCGAAAAGGGCATCACCATCCTGGCCAAGAACACCACGGTGGCATACAATGGACCGTCCTCCAACGGCGAAACCATCACCATCAACGTCATCGACACCCCCGGCCACGCCGACTTCGGCGGCGAAGTGGAGCGCGGGCTGTCCATGGTGGACGGCGTCGTTCTCCTCGTGGACGCCTCTGAGGGCCCGCTGCCCCAGACCCGCTTCGTCCTCCGCAAGGCCCTCGCCGCGCACCTGCCGGTGATTCTCCTGGTCAACAAGACCGACCGCCCCGACGCCCGCATCGAAGAGGTTGTCCACGAGTCCATGGACCTGCTCCTGGGCCTGGCCTCCGACCTTGCCGATGAGGTTCCGGACCTTGACCTGGACAAGATCCTCAACGTCCCGGTCGTTTACGCCGCCGCAAAGGTAGGCCGCGCGTCCCTCGAGCAGCCGGCCGACGGCGCCGCCCCGGAGAACGAGGACCTCGAGCCGCTCTTCAGCGCGATCATCGAGCACATCCCCGCTCCGACCTACAACCCCGAAGGTGTCCTGCAGGCCCACGTCACCAACCTGGACGCCTCCCCGTTCCTGGGCCGCCTCGCCCTGCTGCGCATCTACAACGGCACCCTGCGCAAGGGCCAGCAGGTTGCCTGGGCCCGCGCCAACGGTGAGCTCAAGACCGTCAAGATCACCGAACTCCTCGCCACCAAGGCACTCGAGCGCGTTCCGGCCGAATCCGCCGGTCCGGGCGAGATCGTCGCCGTCGCCGGCATCGAGGAAATCACCATCGGTGAGACGCTGACCGACGTCGAGAACCCGCAGCCGCTGCCCCTGATCACCGTTGACGATCCCGCGATCTCGATGACCATCGGTATCAACACCTCGCCGCTGGCCGGCAAGGTCAAGGGCGCCAAGGTCACCGCCCGCCAGGTGAAGGACCGCCTGGACAAGGAACTGATCGGTAACGTCTCCATCAAGGTTCTCCCCACCGAGCGTCCGGATGCCTGGGAAGTCCAGGGCCGCGGCGAGCTCGCGCTGGCCATCCTCGTGGAGCAGATGCGGCGTGAAGGCTTCGAGCTCACCGTCGGCAAGCCCCAGGTGGTCACCAAGACCATCGACGGCAAGGTCAACGAGCCGATGGAGCACATGACCATCGACGTGCCCGAAGAGTACCTGGGCGCCGTCACCCAGCTCATGGCTGCCCGCAAGGGCCGCATGACCAACATGGCCAACCACGGCACCGGCTGGTGCCGCATGGAATTCATCGTTCCCGCCCGTGGCCTGATCGGTTTCCGCACCAAGTTCCTCACGGACACCCGCGGCGCCGGCATCGCAGCTTCCATCGCCGAGGGCTACGAGCCCTGGGCCGGCCCGATCGAATACCGCACCAACGGTTCCATGGTGGCCGACCGCGCCGGTGTGGTGACCCCGTTCGCCATGATCAACCTGCAGGAACGCGGTTCCTTCTTCGTCAAGCCGACCTCCGAGGTCTACGAAGGCATGATCGTGGGCGAAAACTCCCGCGCGGACGACATGGACGTGAACATCACGAAGGAAAAGAAGCTCACCAACATGCGTGCGGCTTCCTCCGACAGCTTCGAGAACCTCACGCCGCCGCGCGAGCTGACCCTCGAAGAGTCCCTCGAATTCGCCCGCGAAGACGAGTGCGTCGAGGTCACGCCGGAGGACATCCGCATCCGCAAGGTCATCCTCGACTCCAACGAGCGTGCCAAGGCCAACCGCGCCCGCGCGAAGGCGTAACGGCACCTCCCGCAGGTAACTGCACATGAACAGAAAAGCTGCCGGCATGGCAGGCGGCCTGGCCGCCGCCGTGCCGGCAGCTCTTTTTGCAGCCCTGGCCGGAACCGCACTGCACCGCCAGGAGCTGGGAGCCGCCGGCCTCGCGGCTACCGGTGCCGCGCTGCCGCTGGGCGCCGTCGCGGCATTGCTGCTCCTGGCGTCGCTCCAGTTGTTCCTCGGGGCGGCGTTCCGGACGCTGGTTCCGACGGCGGTGTGCGGCGGGCTCTGTTACGCCCTGGCCGGCTGGTGGTCCGGGATGGAACCCGGCAAACGGCTGATCGCAGGCGACCTGGCCGGGGGTATCTGGGTCTACGGGATCGTGGTGGTGACCGTCGTGATGCTGGCCTGGTGCCGGCGGTACCGTGCTTAGTCGACGGCGCTGCCGCGCCAGCCGGCGGCGCTCCCGCCGCTAATCCGCCGTCGGGTCCCGGTGGTGGGCGATCATCAGCGAGGTGGCCTCGCCGTCGTCGTCCGGGGGGAGCGCCATATATTCCTCAACGACGGCGCGCAGCTTGCCCAGCATTTCGTCCCGCCGGGCGGCGTTGAACTTGACCCCAAGCCGCCACACCTCAATGTCTTCCGGCGGCAGGTCCCGGGTCTCCTGGAGGAATGTCTCAATGAGGACGGGCGCCACATTGTCCACGGGAGTGCTCAAGGACTTGCGGCTGGCGATGTAGGGCACTTCCGTGGCCCCGCGGCGGCCCTTCCGCCGCTCCTCCGGAAGCAGGAATCCGGTCCGTACCAGCGTCCGGACGTGATGCAGGCTGGACGCGGGATTCAGGCCGAGCAGTTCGGCAATCTCCTTGTTGGTCCGTGACTGGTGCAGGCAAAGCCGCAGAATCCTCAGCCGCAGCGGCGAACTCAGGGCGCGGCCCTTGGCCACGAGGTCTGCATCGCCGCTGCCCTGCGGGAGTTCCATAGACGCAAGTGTAACGAGCAATAAGTGATTGACATATGTCAATCGCCCACCGAAACTAAAGCCGTGACTGCCGAATCGACAGCCGCGGACCCGGCAAAAACGTCGCTGTGGCGGGACCGTAACTTCACCACCTTCTGGGCCGGCCAGGCCCTGGGGCAGTTCGGCGCGCAGCTGGGGCAGCTGGCGTTGCCCGTCCTGGCCGTCACCCTGCTCCACGCCTCCGAGTTCGAGGTGGGCGTGCTGAACGCGGCGGGCCTGGCGGCGTTCCTGGCCGTCGGGCTGCCGGCCGGGGCCTGGGTGGACCGCTGGCTGAAGCGCAGGACCATGACCACCGCCGATCTGCTCCGGATGGCCGCCATGGCCGCAGTGCCGCTCCTGTGGTGGAGCGGCAGCCTGGAAATCTGGCACCTCTATGCCGTTGCGGCGATCGTGGGGACGGCCACGGTGTTCTTCGATGTCGCGTACCAGAGCTACGTTCCGGTGCTGGTGCCGTCCGAGCACGTGCGGGAGGCCAACTCCAAACTTGAGGCCACGGCGCAGATAGCCCGCATCGGGGGACCCGCTGCCGGTGGCGCGCTGCTGGCGGTTGTGTCGGCACCCGTGCTGTTCGTGGGGGAGGCGGCAGGTTACCTGCTCTCCGCGGTGTTCCTCAACCGCACCCGCGACACCGAGGTAAGCGCGCCGGCGGCCGCCCGGCGCCCTCTTCGTGTCGAAATCCGGGAAGGGCTCTCCTTTGTTGTCCGGCACCCGCTCATCAGCCGCATCGCGGCCTGCACCGGCGGAATGAACTTTTCCGGCATGCTGATCTACACAATGATGCCGGTGCTGGTGCTGCGCAACCTCGCTCTGGGGCCGCAGGGCATGGGCCTGATCATGACCTTAGGCGCCGTGGGCGGGCTGCTGGGCGCTGTCCTGGCCCCGCGCGTCGCCGCCCGGATTGGCGAGGGCACGGTGATTCCCGTCTGCGCCGTGGCCAGCTCGGGCTTTGTGCTGCTGGTTCCGCTCGCCGGGGTCGTTTCCGAGCCCGCAGCCTCGCTGGTGCTGCTGGTGGTCTCCGAAATCGGTTTTGGCTTCAGCGTCCTGGTTTACAACATCCTGCAGCTCACCATGCGCCAGCGGGTTTGCCCGCCGCGGCTGCTTGGCCGCATGAACGCGTCCATCAGGTTCGCCGTGTGGGGAGTGATGCCGCTTGCGGCTTTGGCCTCGGGTTACCTGGGGGAGCACATTGGCCTGGTGCCCACCATGCTGATCGGAGCCGCAGGAAGCTTCCTTGCCACCGCGCCGGTTCTGTTTTCGCCCCTGCGGACGATGCGCACGCTTCCGGACCAGGTGCAGGAGGACGGGGTGCCGGAAAGCGAAGTGCTGGATGACGGCCCTGCCGGCGGCAGGGGATAGGTCCGCTCCGGCTCAGCCGGCCGGCGGCGGCGTTCGCCGCTGGCCCCGCCGGGGAGGTGCCGGGGGCACCTGCTTGGCGGCCACCACCCGGTCAAGGGCAATGCCGACGTCGGAGCTCCGGGTCCGCACGGTGCATCCAGTTTCGGTGCACTCCAGGAGGTCTCCCAGCGCGTCCGTAAACCCGCCGTCGATCCTGTAGCGCACCACCACGCGCGTTCCGGCAGGGGCCGTGGCCAGGAACTGCCGGGGCGTCGGTGTTGTCAGACTCACCGGTCCATCGTATGACCTGTCCGGAGTATGACGCGCCCGCTTCGTTGGCGGGACAGGCCTGGGAGATAATAGGCTCTGAAATGGACAGCCCGGCATGCACGCCGGATGCAGCAACCGGCCAGCGGCCGGGAATCAACGTGGAGAGGCAAGGGACGTGACGTACGTAATCGCGCAGCCGTGTGTGGATGTTAAGGACAAGGCATGCATTGAGGAGTGCCCCGTCGATTGCATCTACGAAGGCGAACGCTCCCTCTATATCCATCCCGATGAGTGCGTCGACTGCGGCGCATGCGAGCCCGTCTGCCCGGTGGAAGCCATCTACTACGAGGACGACACCCCCGAGGAATGGGCCGACTACTACAAGGCCAACGTCGAGTTCTTTGATGACCTCGGCTCGCCGGGCGGAGCCGCCAAGGTGGGCAACACCGGCAAGGACCACCCGATGATTGCAGCTCTGCCGCCGCAGAACCAGGACCACTGAGGACCGTTCGTGACTACAGCTGTGCGCGGTTTCGGCCTAAGCCTGCCCGACTACCCGTGGGAAGCGATGGCGCCGTACCTCGCCAAAGCGGCTGAGCACCCCGGCGGTGCGGTCAACCTGTCCATCGGCACGCCCGTGGACCCCACCCCTCCGGTCATCCAGGACGCATTGAAGGCTGCCGCGGACGCGCCGGGTTACCCCACTGTCCACGGCACCCCCGCGCTCCGGGAGGCGATCGCCGGGTGGTTCGCCCGCCGCCGCGGTGTGGAAGGCCTGGATCCCCGCGCCGTCATGCCGACCGTGGGCTCCAAGGAACTCGTTGCGTGGCTGCCGTTCCTGCTGGGCCTCAAGCCCGGCGACGTCGTGGTGCGGCCCACGGTGGCCTACCCCACCTACGACATCGGGGCCACGTTCGCCGGTGCCACCGCCGTGGCCGCTGACGACCTGGACCAACTCGACGCGGCCACCCGGGCCAGGGTCCGGCTGGTGTGGGTCAACTCCCCGGGCAACCCCACCGGCAGCGTCCGGGACGCCGCGTCACTGAAGAAGATCGTGGACCAGGCCCGCGAAATCGGCGCGCTGGTGGCATCGGACGAGTGCTACGCCGAGCTGGGCTGGGGGGAGTGGGACCTGCAGCGCGGAGGGCAGGCTGTTCCGAGCATCCTCGACCCCCGCGTGGCCGGACCGTCCCACGACGGGCTCCTCGCCGTGTACTCGCTGAGCAAGCAGTCCAACCTGGCCGGCTACCGGGCCGCCTTCGTGGCCGGGGACGCCGCCCTCATGGCCAACCTCGTCAACAGCCGCAAGCACGCCGGCATGATCGTGCCGTACCCGGTGCAGGAAGCAATGCGCGTGGCCCTGGGTGACGACGCGCACGTGCTGGCGCAGAAGGACCTGTACCGCGGCCGCCGGGAGCGGCTCCTGCCCGCACTTGAGGCGTTCGGACTGACCCTGCACGAATCAGCGGCCGGCCTGTACCTGTGGTGCACGGCGGGCGAAGCCACCTGGGACACGGTTGCACGCCTCGCGGAGCGGGGGATCGTAGTGGGTCCGGGTGTGTTCTACGGCGACGCGGGGCACGGCTATGTGCGCGTGGCCCTCACCGGAACCGACGAACGGATCGATGCTGCGGTGGCCCGTCTGGCTTAGGCGGGCTTCCGGGCGTCATCTTATGGGCGCAGGACCCCCGAAGCGGCGACTTCTGGCCCTGCGGATGCCGTAACAATGGTGTGACTCGCGCCACAATAGGCCTGTTTTGGGGATAATCCGGCGGCCCCGGATTTAGTGGCAACCTGCAAGTGGCGGTAGTTTTTAACTGACTATCAATGGTGGCTTTCTACAAGAAGGCGGCAAGGCCGTTGGATTTCCCGTCTGTGCGGGACCCCGCGCGGCTCACCCTGATGTTGGATCAAGCTTTCTAGAGAGGCCAGACGCCTCATGAAGGGGACTCCATGACTGAGACCACCAGCGCACCTGAGACCACCAGTGCGATCTTGCGCCACGCAGGCGGCGAGCTCGAGCTCCCGCGCATCAAGGTTGTTGAGGGAAACGAAGGCTACGACGTTTCCAAGCTACTGAAGCAGACCGGCGCCGTTACCTTTGACCCCGGCTTCATGAACACGGCCGCAACAACGTCGGCCATCACCTACATCGACGGCGACGCAGGCATCCTGCGCTACCGCGGTTACCCGATCGAGCAGCTTGCCCAGCACTCCAGCTTCCTGGAGGTCTCGTACCTGCTGATCTACGGCAACCTCCCGACCCCGGCAGAGCTGGACGAATTCGACCAGAAGATCCGCCGCCACACGCTGCTGCACGAGGAGCTCAAGGGCTTCTTCGGTGGCTTCCCCCGCGATGCGCACCCGATGCCCGTGCTGTCCTCGGCCGTATCCGCGCTCTCCACGTTCTACCAGGACTCGCTGGACCCGTTCAACGACGAGCAGGTGGAGGTTTCCACCATCCGCCTGATGGCGAAGCTGCCGGTTATCGCGGCCTACGCGCACAAGAAGTCGATCGGTCAGCCCATGCTGTACCCGGACAACTCCATGAACCTCGTGGAGAACTTCCTGCGCCTGAGCTTCGGCCTGCCGGCCGAGCAGTACGAGGTGGACCCGGTGGTCGCCAAGGCGCTGGACCTGCTCCTCATCCTGCACGCGGACCACGAGCAGAACTGCTCCACCTCCACGGTGCGCCTCGTGGGCTCCTCCAACGCCAACCTCTTCGCCTCCGTGTCCGCGGGCATCAACGCCCTCTTTGGCCCCGCCCACGGCGGCGCCAACGAGGCGGTGCTGAAGATGCTCCGCCAGATCCAGGCCGACGGCACCAAGCCCGAGGACTACATGGAGAAGGTCAAGAACAAGGAAGACGGCGTCCGCCTCATGGGCTTCGGCCACCGGGTCTACAAGAACTACGACCCGCGCGCCAAGATCGTCAAGGCAACTGCGCACGAGATCCTCAGCAAGCTCGGTGGCCATGACGAACTCCTCGAGATTGCTTTGCGGCTCGAAGAGAAAGCCCTGAATGACGACTACTTCATCCAGCGCAAGCTGTACCCGAACGTGGACTTCTATACCGGCCTGATCTACAAGGCCATGGGCTTCCCCGAAAAGATGTTCACGGTACTGTTCGCCATCGGCCGCCTCCCGGGCTGGATTGCCCAGTGGCGCGAAATGATCAACGATCCCAACACCAAGATCGGCCGTCCGCGCCAGCTCTACACAGGAGAGCCCGAGCGGCAGTACCCCGCCCGCTAGTCCCCACCGGCTCCCAAACCTCGCACGCTCGGTTCGGGACCCTCGCCGGTGTGGGCCCACCACCGGCTCAAGGCAGTCAAATGCACGACGGCGGCCGCCCACCTTTTCGG
>NZ_JBHTZA010000021.1:0-9875 GCF_042790555.1 Arthrobacter sp. NPDC056727
ACTCCGACGACATCCGCGACGCCCCCGCCCTCGACGTCGCCCGCATGCTCCACCAAGCCGGAGCAACCGTCACCGTCTACGACCCCAAAGCCATGGACAACGCCCGCCGCACCTACCCCGACCTCAGCTACGCCGCGTCCTTGGAAGCCGCAGTCACCGGAGCCGAAATCGTCGCCCTCCTCACAGAATGGGACGAATTCCGCCACGCCAACCCCACCACCCTCGGCAACCTCGTCCAGCTCCGAAACATCGTCGACGGCCGCCACGCCCTCGACGCCGACGCCTACCGCGCCGCCGGCTGGGACTACCGCGCCCTCGGCGCACCCAACCGGATCCCGGCGGGAATTCCCCAGGGGCAGGTTTCAGTTACTGCCGAGGCGCCCGTGACACAGCGGGCGTAGGCGTTCGCCCAGTTTGGTGGCCCCTGTCCGAGGGCGTTGTCAGAGGGCGGGGTCGGGCGTTCCGGCCGGCTTGTTGCGGGTTTCCATCAGGTGCAGCTGCAGCTTTGCTTCTGCTTCCCGGCGCCGTTTGGCCCGCTCGCGCATCTGCCGTGTTGCCTCGGAGCCTTCGGAACGGATCAGTCCGGCTGTTCGATTGCGGGGAGCGCCACCGCCGGAGGGTGCCGCCGCCATAAGTTCGTCGCTCATGCCCCATGGTCACATGGCCGTGATCTTGCGGGAAGAGTTGATGCCGGAGCGTGACCGGATCGGAACCTGCCGGCATTCATAAGGGCCGGCGGCGGTTGGGAAGGCACCCCGGGCTTCGTAAGGATCGCTCACCGGGGCTCTTGCCGTCGGCCCCACCTTCATTTTACGAGCCCGGAGCCCCGTGAAACAGAGGTAAAAGTTGTATACCCGGCAAACTGTCGTCGTCGGACTTGGCCAGCTTTCATTTCGGAAATTTCCGACATATCCTGCTGGCGTGCTTCCGGATATTTTCGGCGCCCTCGCGAACCCCTCGCGGCGCACCATCCTCGACGAGCTCCGCAACGGACCGCGGACAGCGGGCGACCTCACGGGGCTGCTCGCGCAGAGCCGGTCCGCGGCGTCGGAACACCTTGCCGTGCTCCGCGAAGCCGGGCTCGTCCGCGAAGAGCGGCAGGGGCGGCACCGGGTGTACCACCTTCAGGCCGCTGGCCTGGCCGAGGTGGGCGGGTGGCTGAAGCACTACGAGCACTACTGGAACCGGCGCCTCGACGCGCTGGGCGACCTACTGGATAGCAGCCAACCAAACGGCACCCTACCGAAAGAGGAGAACCCATCATGACCGACAACACGATCCGCCTCACGCGCCACTTCCCGCACCCGCCGGAGGCCGTCTGGAAGGCGCTCACCACGCCGGACCTGCTCGCACGCTGGTGGGCTCCGGGCGACATTGCCCCCACCGTCGGGCACCGCTTCACGCTGGACATGGGCGCCTGGGGAACGCAGCAGTGCGAGGTCCTCAGCGTCGAGCCCGGCACGTCCATCAAATTCCTGTTCGCCGAAGGTGGCCTGGACACCACCATCACCTGGACCCTCGAGACGGTTGAGGACGGCACGGTTCTGCACCTGGAGCACGCCGGCTTCAAGCTCGACACCCCGATGGGCCAGCAGGCCTTCGAGGGCATGGGCGACGGCTGGCCCGGAGTGCTGTCCCGGATCGACGGCGTGCTCGTGGAGGCAGAGCAGCACTAAGGCTGCAAAACAAGAACACAGCAAAACAGGGAGGCCGGCACTATGAGTGCCGGCCTTCCTGTTTGCAGCCTCAGAACGGCATCCGGGCCGCGTCATCCGCTATCGATCAAGCGGATCCTCCGCCTCAACCCAATCAACGGCGCCCAGCCCTCGGTCATCCACGGTGAGCAGTCGCAACTCCAAGAGGTCCTCGGCCAGGCTCGCATCCGGCCCAACCCGGTCGTCGTCGGTCATGCGGAATTCTGCTGCCACTGGCACTCCTCGCGGGTTACGTGATCGGCTTCGTCCCTTCACCCTAGCCACTCCCCCTTGACTCCCCCGCCACCCCTTCCCTACACTTTTCATAAAGCAGAATCTAAATTCCACAAAGCGGAAACGGTAGAAGAGCCGAGAAGCAGGGAAGATGGATCAAAGCCCCTCCCCGGAAGGACCTACGATGACGTACACAGTGAACTGCTCCATCCTCCTGACGGAGCTGCCCCTGCTAGAGCGCCCCGCAGCCGCGAAGGCGGCCGGTTTTGACGCCGTCGAGTTCTGGTGGCCCTTTGAGAGCTCGGTCCCTTCCGACGCCGAGACCACGGCTTTCGAGCGCGCCATCACCGACGCCGGCGTCCAGCTCTCCGGCCTGAACTTCAACGCCGGCAACATGCCCGGCGGCGACCGCGGCCTGGTTTCCTGGGTCGGCCGTGAGGGCGAGTTCAAGGACAACATCGACGTCGTCGCCGGCATCGGTGAGCGCCTCGGCTGCAAAGCTTTCAACGCCCTCTACGGCAACCGCCAGGAGGAGTCCAGCCCGGAGCAGCAGGACGAGCTCGCAGCCAGTAACCTGGCCGCAGCCGCGGAAGGCGTGGCCCGGATCGGCGGCACCGTCCTCCTCGAGCCGGTCAGCGGAGCCCCGCGCTACCCGCTCCTGAAGGCCCAGGACGCACTCGACGTGATCGCCCGGGTCAAGGCGGAATCCGGCGCCCAGAACATCAAACTGCTCGCCGACTTCTACCACCTGGCCGTCAACGGGGACGACGTCGCCGCGGTCATCGAAAACCACGCCAAGGACTTCGGCCACATCCAGATTGCCGACAACCCCGGCCGCGGGGCTCCCGGAACCGGCGGGCTTCCCCTCGGCGAGTGGATCGCCCGCAGCCGCGAACTCGGCTACGAGGGCTACATCGGCCTCGAATACAAGGAACCGCAGGAAACCGCCTTCAGCTGGGCGATCCGCGAACACGCCGCCAACTAGCCACCACCCAAAGACTTCAGAAAAGAGAACCATCATGAGCAACGTTGCAGTCATCGGACTCGGAATCATGGGCCTGCCCATGGCCATCAACCTCGTCAAGGCCGGCCACGCCGTCACCGGATTCAACCGCAGCCAGGACAAGATCGACAAGCTCGTCTCCGAAGGCGGCAAGGGCGCCTCCAGCATCGCTGACGCCGTCAAGGAAGCCGACGTCGTCATCACCATGGTCCCTGACTCCCCCGACGTCGAGGGCGTCGTCAGCGGCCCCGAGGGTGTCTTCGCCAACGCCAAGCAGGGCGCCCTCTGGATCGACGCCTCCAGCATCCGCCCCGACGTCGCGGCCCGCCTCGCGGCAGACGCCAAGGCAGCCGGCATCCGCCCGCTCGACGCCCCGGTCTCCGGCGGCGAACAGGGCGCCATCGACGCCGTCCTGTCCATCATGGTCGGCGGCGACGCAGCAGACTTCGAGGCAGCGCAGGAAGTCCTGAACGCCGTCGGCAAGACCATCGTCCACGTCGGCCCCTCCGGCTCCGGCCAGACCGTCAAGGCTGCGAACCAGCTGATCGTCGCCGTCAACATCGAGGTCCTCGGCGAGGCCATCGCCTTCCTTGAGGCCTACGGCGTGGACACCGACGCGGCCCTCAAGGTCCTCGGCGGCGGCCTGGCCGGCTCCAAGGTCCTGGACCAGAAGGGCCAGAAGATGCTGGACCGCAACTTCGACCCCGGCTTCCGCCTCGCCCTGCACCACAAGGACCTGGGCATCGTCACCTCCGCCGCCCGCGAAGCCAACGTCTCCATCCCGCTCGGCGCCGTCGTCGCCCAGCTCGTCGCCGCCACTGTCAACCAGGGCGACGGCGGCCTGGACCACTCGGGCCTCTTCAAGCAGGTCCTCCAGCTCAGCGGCCGGAAGTAACCCCCTTCCCTTGGAGTTTTGGTACAGATAATCGGCCCTAATGGCTCATTAGCGGCCATTATCTGTACAAAAACTCTCCCACCAAACTCACCGCCCGCCGTCGGGATGTACGACGGCGGCACCCCCTTAAGTGCCCTGCAAACGCCGGGCCTTCCTTCAGCACACCCAAAAACAGACTTTTTAGGAGCACACCATGACCAAGATGCGCACCGTAGACGCTGCCATCGCCATCCTGGAAAAGGAGGGCGCCACCGAGGCGTTCGGCCTGCCGGGCGCGGCGATCAACCCGTTCTACTCCGCCATGAAAGCCCACGGCGGCATCCGCCACACCCTGGCCCGCCACGTTGAAGGCGCCAGCCACATGGCCGACGGCTACTCACGTGCGGCGGACGGCAACATCGGCATCTGCATCGGCACCTCCGGCCCGGCCGGCACGGACATGATCACCGGGCTGTACGCCGCCTGGGCCGACTCCATCCCCATGCTCTGCATCACCGGCCAGGCTCCGGTTGCCAAGCTGCACAAGGAAGACTTCCAGGCCGTGGACATCGAATCCATCGCCAAGCCCGTCACCAAGATGGCCATGACCATCCTGGAGCCCGGCCAGGTACCCGGCGCCTTCCAGAAGGCCTTCCAGCTGATGCGCTCCGGCCGCCCCGGCCCGGTGCTGCTGGATCTGCCGATCGACGTGCAGATGGCCGAGATCGAGTTCGACATCGACACCTACGAGCCGCTGCCCGTCGAGAAGCCCAGGGCCTCCCGCAAGCAGCTGGAGAAGGCCCTGGACATGCTGACGGCAGGCGAGCGCCCGCTGATCGTGGCCGGCGGCGGCATCATCAACGCCGGCTCCTCCGCGCAGCTGGTGGAACTGGCTGAACTGCTGAACGTTCCCGTGATCCCCACCCTGATGGGCTGGGGCGCCATCCCGGACGACCACGAGCTCATGGCCGGCATGGTGGGCCTGCAAACCAGCCACCGCTACGGCAACGAGAACTTCCTGCGCAGCGACTTCGTGATCGGCATCGGCAACCGCTGGGCCAACCGCCACACCGGCGGCCTGGACACCTACACGGCCGGCCGCAAGTTCGTGCACATCGACATCGAGCCCACCCAGATCGGCCGCGTGTTCTCCCCGGACTTCGGCATCGCCTCCGACGCCGGCGCCGCCCTGGACGGCCTGCTGGAAATCGCCCGCGAGCGCCAGGCCGCCGGAACCCTGCCGGACTACGCCGCGTGGGTTGCGGAGTGCACCGAGCGCAAGGCCACCCTGCACCGCAAGACCCACTTCGACAACGTGCCGATCAAGCCGCAGCGCGTGTACGAGGAGATGAACAAGGCGTTCGGCAAGGACACCACCTACGTGTCCACCATCGGCCTGTCCCAGATCGCCGGCGCGCAGATGCTGCACGTGTTCGGTGCCCGCAAGTGGATCAACGCCGGCCAGGCGGGCCCGCTGGGCTGGACCGCCCCGGCCGCCCTGGGCGTCGTTCGCGGCAAGCCGGGCCAGAACGTGGTGGCGCTGTCCGGCGACTACGACTTCCAGTTCATGATCGAGGAACTGGCCGTGGGCGCGCAGTTCAACCTGCCGTACATCCACGTGGTGGTGAACAACTCCTACCTGGGCCTGATCCGCCAGTCCCAGCGCGGGTTCAACATGGACTACCACGTGTCCCTGGGCTTCGACAACATCAACTCCCCGGAGACCGAGGGCTACGGCGTGGACCACATCAAGGTGGTTGAGGGCCTGGGCTGCAAGGCGATCCGCGTGACCAGCCCGGAGGACATGCCGGCCGCGTTCGACAAGGCCAAGGCACTGATGGGCGAGTTCCAGGTTCCCGTGGTGGTTGAAGTGATCCTGGAAAAGGTCACCAACATCTCCATGGGCTTGGAGATCAACGCCGTAAACGAGTTCGAGGAACTGGCCGCCACCGCCGCCGACGCCCCCACCGCCATCCTGGCCCTGCAGGACTAACAGCCCGCAGGTCTCCCTACCAGGCAGCATCCAAAGTACCGAAGATAGGCAAGCAATGCGCATCGTGATCGCGCCGGACAAGTTCAAGGGCTCACTCTCCGCCCCGGACGTCGCCCGGCACCTTGAAACCGGGCTCCGGAACGGCTCCGCCACAGCGGGCCCCGGCAGCCATGAGGCACAGGCCAGCCTTGAGGTACTGCGGATTCCCGTGGCCGACGGCGGCGAGGGAACCCTCGACGCCGCCGTCGGCTCCGGCTTCACCCGCCGCCGCGCCGTGGTCAGCGGCCCCACAGGACAGCCGCTGACAGCCGAGTTCGCGGTCCGCGGCCGGGAGGCCGTGATCGAAATGGCCGCGGCGTCGGGTCTGGCGGTGCTCCCCGGGTACGACGGCGGCCGGCCGGGTTCCGCTTCTGCCCGGACTGCCAGCAGCCTGGGCACCGGCGAACTGATCCGCGCGGCGCTTGATGCCGGCTGCCGGCTGATCATCCTGGGTGTCGGCGGCAGCGCCAACACCGACGGCGGCGCAGGCGTGCTGCAGGGTCTTGGCGCTAAGCTGCTCGACGCCGACGGCAACGAACTGCCCCTCGGCGGCGCGGCCCTCGCGGACCTGGCAAGCATCGACTTCTCCGGCTTTGATGTGCGGCTGGAGGAATCCCGCTTCATTCTTGCGAGCGACGTCGACAACCCGCTGCTCGGAACGGACGGCGCGGCCGCCATCTTCGGGCCGCAGAAGGGTGCCACCGCCGCCGACGTCGGCGAGCTGGACGCCGCCCTCGCCAACTTCGTCCAGATCCTCGCCGCGGAGATCGGCCCCCGGGCCGTCAAGGCCGCCAGCGCACCGGGCGCCGGAGCGGCAGGCGGCGTCGGCTACGCCGCCATCGCGGCACTGGCGGCATCACGCCGGCCGGGCATCGACGTCGTGCTTGAATTCACCCGGCTGGCCGAGCGGCTGGCGGGCGCAGACCTGGTGATCACCGGCGAAGGCAGCCTGGACGAGCAGAGCCTGCTGGGCAAGACGCCCATGGGCGTTGCCCGCGCAGCCGCCGAAGCGGGCGTGCCGGTGCTCGCCGTCTGCGGCCGCACCACGCTTTCGCCGGAACAGCAGCAGAACTCCGGCTTCCGGCAGGTCTATCCCCTGACGGCGCTGGAGAGCAATGTAGAGATATGTATAGCTCAAGCAGGACGCCTGCTTGAGGAATTGGGTCAGCACATTGGCGTGCACCTGACCGACAGCGCTAACACGAAGGAGCCCCTGAATGTCTGAAGAACGCTTTGACCTGGTCATCCGGGGCCGGCGCATCCTCACCACCGCCGGAATCGCCGCCCGTGAAGTGGGCGTGCGCGGCGGCAAGATCGTCGCCCTCGAGCCACTCGGCAACGGCCTCCAGGGCGCCGAGGTTGTTGAACTGGCCGACGACGAAACCCTGATCCCCGGCCTGGTGGACACCCACGTCCACGTCAACGAGCCCGGCCGCACCGAGTGGGAAGGCTTCGCCTCCGCTACCCGCGCCGCGGCGGCCGGCGGTGTGACCACCATCATCGACATGCCGCTGAACTCCATTCCGCCCACCACCAACGTGGAAGGCCTCAAGCTCAAGCGCGAAGTGGCGGAGGACCAGGCGTTCGTGGACGTCGGGTTCTGGGGCGGCGCGATCCCCGGGAACAAGGCCGACCTGCGCCCGCTGCACGATGAGGGCGTCTTCGGCTTCAAGTGCTTCCTGCTGCACTCCGGCGTGGACGAGTTCCCGCACCTGGAGGCGGACGAGATGGAGGAGGACATGCGCGAGCTGAAGTCCTTCGACTCGCTCATGATCGTCCACGCCGAGGACTCGCACGCCATCGACCACGCGCCCCACCCCGGCGGCGCCCACTACTCCACCTTCCTGGCCTCCCGCCCCCGCGGCGCCGAGAACAAGGCCATCGCCGAGGTGATCGAGCGAGCCCGCTGGACCGGCGCCCGCGCCCACATCCTGCACCTGTCTTCCTCCGACGCGCTGCCGATGATCGCCTCGGCAAAGCGCGACGGCGTGCACCTCACCGTTGAGACCTGCCCGCACTACCTCACGCTGATGGCCGAGGAAATCCCCGACGGCGCCACCGCCTACAAGTGCTGCCCGCCCATCCGCGAGGCCTCCAACCGCGAGCTCCTCTGGCAGGGCCTGCAGGACGGCACCATCGACTGCATCGTCTCCGACCATTCCCCTTCGACCCTCGACCTCAAGGACCTGGAAAACGGCGACTTCGCCGTCGCCTGGGGCGGGGTCTCCTCGCTGCAGCTGGGCCTGTCCCTGATCTGGAGCGAGGCCCGGCACCGCGGCATCCCGCTGGAGCAGGTGGTGTCCTGGATGGCCGAGAAGCCCGCGTCCTTGGCCCGGCTCTCCAACAAGGGCCAGCTGGCCCTGGGCTACGACGCCGACTTCTCCGTCTTCGCCCAGGACGAGGCCTTCGTGGTGGACGTGTCCAAGCTCAAGCACAAGAACCCCATCACCCCGTACGACGGCAAGGCACTCTCCGGCGTGGTCCGCCGCACGTACCTGCGCGGCAACGTGGTGGACGGCCAGACGCCCGGCGGCAAGCTGATCCGCCGCGGCGGCATCTGAGGGCCGCGCGGTGGCTGTGCATGCCCATTCACCGCGCGGCAGTTCGGCCCCCTGGGGCGCCAAGGCCCAGGGCCTGGCCCACGGTTCTGCCAAGGCCCACGGCCTGGCCGTCTGGGTAGCTCCGCCCGAGGGCCAGGACATTGATCCTGAGGTCCTGGCCCGGGCCGCCGAGCTCGTGCTGGCGCGGGCCCTTCAATTTGCTCCGGAGGCGGAAGTCCACTGGCCTGCTGCCGGAGCTGCAACTTCCGCCGCCGGGACCCGCCCGGGCACGCCCCCTGGGGAGGGGGCGGCGAACGGTGCGCCCGACGGCGGAACGTCCGTGCCGCCGTCGTCCTCCCTGGCCGATTGCCCGCAACCGGACCCCTCGCAACAGGAACCGGCGGACCTGGGCTCCCGGGAAACGGACGACGGCGGCGCAACCCACCTCCCGCCGTCGGCCGGGCACGTCAGCCGGGTGGCCGTGGACCTTGCCCGGTCCGAAGTCCTGCTGGACGGCGCGCGGGTGCCGCTGACCGGCGTCGAATTCAAGCTGCTGCGCTACCTCGTGGAGCACTGCTCGCGGACCGTTGACCGGGAGGAACTGCGGCTGTTCCTGGAGTCGTTCGACAGCCCCGGCGCCGCGACCCGTTCCATCGACGTCTACGTGGGCCGGGTGCGGCGGAAGCTGCACGGCGGCAGGCACGCGATCGCCACCGTCCGCGGCGGCGGCTACCGCTTCATCTGCGGACCCGCTGCAACCGTTCGCGGACCTGCGGAATACAGTATCTAGTGCTGCTGTTATCTATGTCAGCCCGATCAGTCATTGTGCTTGACCAGATTTTTCGCTCGACCAGATCCATCAGAAGGAATGCCATGAGCCCCAAACTGACCACCAAGCTCCAGCCCGGAACCCAGGCGCCGGACTTCACCCTGCGGGACGCAGAAGGCAAGCAGACCGCGCTGGCCGACTACCGCGGCAAGAACGTCATCGTGTACTTCTACCCGGAGGCCGCCACCCCTGGCTGCACCACCGAGGCCTGCGACTTCCGCGACAACCTGGCCTCCTTCCAGGGGTCGGGCTACGCGGTGCTGGGCATCTCCCCCGACGCGCCGGAGAAGCTGGCCAACTTCACGGGCGACTTCGATCTCACCTTCCCGCTGCTGGCCGACGAGGACCACGCCGTGGCCCTGGCCTACGGCGCGTGGGGTGAGAAGCTCATCGACGGCGAGGTGCACGAGGGCATCGTCCGCTCCACCGTGGTCCTCGATCCCGAAGGCAAGGTCACGCTGGCCCAGTACCAGGTCAAGGCCCAGGGACACGTCCAGGCGCTCCGGGAACAGCTCGGCGTCTGACCCCAGACCCGTCCTCACCTTTGGTCGCTTAATTCCAGACGCGTCCTCACCTTTGGTCGGGTTTAAAAAAAACAAAACGCAGATGTATTCAGGGGGGTTGGGGGTTTTAGTCGGGTGGAGTGGAGGCCGGGGGGTTTTTTAGACG
>NZ_JBHTZA010000021.1:9885-91959 GCF_042790555.1 Arthrobacter sp. NPDC056727
CTTAAACCGAAACCCTCCTGCAGTTCATGCAGGAGGGTTTCGGTTTAAGCGACGGGACCTGAGGACGCGTCGGGTTTGAAGCGACGGGACCTGAGGACGCGTCGGGTTTGAGGCGACGGGACGTGAGGAAGGGTCTTCCTACTTCAGGACCACGGTGCGGTTGCCGTTGAGGATGATGCGGCCTTCGCAGTGCCAGCGGACGGCGTTGCTGAGCGCCTTGCACTCGGTGTCGCGCCCGGCGGCGACCAGGTCGTCGGGGCCGAAGGTGTGGTCCACCTCGACCACCTGCTGCGCGATGATCGGGCCCTCGTCGAGCTCGGCGTTCACGTAGTGCGCGGTGGCGCCCACGGTCTTCACGCCGCGGGCGTAGGCCTGGTGGTACGGCTTGGCACCCTTGAATGACGGCAGGAACGAGTGGTGGATGTTGATCGCCTTGCCGTCCAGCTTCCGGGCCAGGTCGTCGCTGAGGACCTGCATGTACCGGGCCAGCACCACCAGCTCGACGTCGAGCTCGTCCACGATTTCCAGGAGCCGCGCTTCGGCCTGCGGCTTGGTGGCCGCGGTGACCGGGATATGGAAGAACGGGATGCCGTGCCAGTCCACGAGGGCCTGGTGGTCCGTGTGGTTGGACACCACGCCCACCACCTCGATGGGCAGTTCCCCTACGCGGGCACGGAAGAGCAGGTCGTTGAGGCAGTGGCCGAACTTCGAGACCATGATCAGGACCTTGCGGCGGGAACCGTTCCGTTCCAGCCGCCACTTCATGTTGTATTTCTCCGCCACAGGGGCGAAACCGGCGCGCAGGTGCTCCAGCGTGGACTCGTTGCCGTCCGACGCGAAGTGCACCCGCATGAAGAAGTGCCCCTCGGACCGGTCGCCGAACTGCTTGTTGTCGATGATGTCGCAGCCGTACTCCAGCAGGAAGCCGGACACGGCGTGCACGATGCCCGGGCCTTCGGGGCAGTCAAGGGTCAGGACGTGCTCGACGCCGTTGGCGGACTGCCCGGCGGCACGTGACTCAGTCTGAATAGCAGTCATGGGTCAGCACTCAATTACATTCACAGCGAGGCCTCCTCGAGAGGTTTCCTTGTACTTGGTTTTCATGTCGGCGCCGGTCTCGCGCATGGTCTTGATGGCCTTGTCCAGCGACACCTTGTGGCTGCCGTCCCCGTGCAGGGCCAGCCTGGCCGCGTTGATCGCCTTGACGCTGGCGATCGCGTTCCGCTCGATGCACGGGATCTGCACCAGGCCGCCTACGGGGTCGCAGGTCAGCCCGAGGTTGTGTTCGATCCCCACCTCGGCGGCGTTCTCCACCTGTTCGGGCGAGCCGCCCAGCACCTCGCAGAGCCCGGCGGCGGCCATGGAGCAGGCCGAGCCGACCTCGCCCTGGCAGCCCACCTCCGCGCCGGAGATGGAGGCGTTGATCTTGAACAGGATCCCGACGGCGGCCGCGGCCAGCAGGAAGCGCACCACACCGTCGTCGTTCGCTCCCGGAACAAACTTCACGTAGTAGTGCAGGACCGCCGGAACGATGCCGGCCGCCCCGTTGGTGGGGGCGGTGACGATGCGGCCGCCGGCCGCGTTCTCCTCGTTGACGGCCAGCGCGAAGAGGTTCACCCACTCCATGGCACGCAGCGGGTCGGTGCTGCCGGAGTCCTTGGACAGGGTCTGGAAGAGCCGCGGCGCACGCCGCTTCACCTGCAGGCCGCCGGGCAGGATGCCTTCAGCGGAGCAGCCGTTCTCCACGCATTCGCGCATGACGGCCCACAGCTTCAGCAGTTCCTCGCGGAGCTCCGCCTCGCTGCGCCACGCCAGCTCGTTGGCGAGCATGACGTCGGAGATCGACATGCTCTCGCGGCTGCAGATTTCCAGGAGCTCGTTGGCCGTGGTGAAGGGGTACGGCAGCGGGGTGTCGTCGGCCACCACCTTGGCGCCGGCGTCCGCATCGCCGTCAACGACGAAGCCGCCGCCGATGGAGTAGAAGCTCCGTTCGCTCAGCACCGTGCCGGTGTGGTCCAGGGCGCGGAAGGTCATGCCGTTGGGGTGGGCGGGCAGCGACTTGCGCCGGTGCAGCACCACGTCCTCGTCCCAGTTGAAGTCCACCCGGTGGTCGCCGCCGATCCGGAGTTCGGCGTCGAGGGCGGCGGCCGCCACCTGGTCGTCGGCGGTTGAGGTATCCACCGTCTCCGGTTCCAGGCCCTGCAGGCCCAGCACCACGGCCTTGTCGGAGCCGTGGCCCCGGCCGGTGGCACCCAGGGAACCGAAGAGCTCCGCCTGGACCCGTGTGGTCGAGCTCAGCAGCCCACCGCCCTTGAGTCCGTCGGCGAACTGCTTTGCCGCCCGCATCGGGCCGACCGTGTGTGACGACGACGGCCCGATGCCAACGGAAAACAGGTCCAGTGCGCTAAGCGCCATTAAGGCACCTCGGGGGAAGCGAACTCCCTCATGGCGTCCAGGAGCCAGCGGCCCAGGTAGTCCGCGAACGAGGCCCGGGGGAACAGCCGGAAGCTCTCCTCACCGGACTTGAACAGGACCACCGGGATGTTGCCCACCTCGGTGTTCAGGGCGGTGCCCGGCTTGAGGACGCGCGGGTGCAGGTCCAGGGAGCAGCCCTTTTCCAGCACTGCCCGGGCCCGGGGGCCGGACAGCTCGAACGTGGTGCGGTTGGCGGACAGGTCCACCACCTGCCCGGCGGCGTCGCCCAGTGCGGACGTGAGGGAACCGATCAGGTCCCCACCCAGGGAGTCGTGGGCGTCTTCCGGCGCCACGACCAGGAACTCCTGCGGGCCGAGCCACAGGACGCTGACCCGGTCGGTGCCGCGGACCTCGCCGCACGCTACCGGCAGGCCGCCGGTGACGGAGCCGATCCGGGCGCCGGCCTCGGAGTTGGGGTCCACCCGGACGCCGGCCATGGTCTGGAACGGGCCCTCCTTGAGGGTGACTGTTCCCTGCACGGACCCGGAGTCGAATGCTTCGGCCAGGTGGGAGGCTGGGCTGCGGCGGATTTCCCGGAGTCCATTGATGCCTGTGAAGGCTGCGGTGTTAGCCATCTTTGCGGGTCCCTTCGGGGTCAAACAGTACGGTTTCTGCCACGACTACGTCGACGAGCTGGTTGCCGGCGGCGGCCACCAGGGTTTCGCCGATCCGGTTGCGGCCGTTCTTGATCAGGGCCAGGCCAAACGAGCGGCCCAGGGCGGCGCTGTGGTAGCTGGAGGTCACGAAGCCCTGCATCGGCACCGGGCCGTAGGCGGGGTTCGTGGGGATGCCCTTCTCCACCAGCTGGGTGCCTTCCGGAAGCCTCAGCGAACCGTCCACGGGAAGGACGCTGACCAGGTGCTTGCGGTCGTCGCGCTGCTGGTCCACGCGGGAGTAGGAGCGCTTGCCGATGAAGTCCTTGGCCTTGGAGACGATCCATTCCATGCCGGCGTCCTGCGGGGTGACCGTGCCGTCGGTGTCCTGCCCGACGATCGGGTAGCCCTTCTCGGCGCGCAGCACGTGCATGGTCTCGGTGCCGTAGGGGGTGATGTTGAACTCGGCACCGGCCGCGGCCACGGATTCCCAGGTGTTCAGCCCGTACCAGGACGGAACGTTGATTTCGTAGGCCAGTTCACCGGAGAACGAGATCCGGCAGATGCGGGCCCGCACGCCGGAGGCGAGGGTGGTTTCGCGGAAGGTCATGAACGGGAACGCCTCGGCGGACAGGCCGCCGTCGGCTGCCAGTTCCGGGGCAACCTTGGCGATGACGTCGCGGGACTTGGGTCCGACGACGGCGATCGTGCTCCACTGTTCGGTCACCGAGGTGCAGTGCACGTCGAGCTCCGGCCATTCGGTCTGCAGCCATTCCTCCAGCCAGTCCAGCACCTTGGCGGCACCGCCGGTGGTGGTGGTCATGAAGTAGGTTTCCTCGTCCAGGCGCAGGGTCACGCCGTCGTCGAAGATCATGCCGTCGGAGAGGCACATGACGCCGTAGCGGGCAGAACCGGGAGCCAGCTTCTTGAACGCGTTGGTGTAGATGCGGTTCAGGAACTCACCGGCGTCCTTGCCACGGATCTCGATCTTGCCGAGGGTGGTGGCGTCCATGAAGCCCACGGAGTCGCGGACGGCGGCGCACTCGCGGAGTACGGCCTCGTCCATGTCCTCGCCGTTCTGCGGGTAGTACCACGGCCGCTTCCACTGTCCGACGTCCTCGAACAGGGCGCCTTGGGCAACGTGCCACGGGTGGATCGAGGTGACGCGGGCGGGGTCGAACAGCTCGCCGCGCTGGCGTCCGGCCAGTGCCGCGAAGGCCACCGGGGTGAACGGTGCACGGTAGGTGGTGGTGCCGATGTCGCCGATGCCCCGGGACGCCTCGCCGGCCTGGCGGAGGGCCGCGGCGATGACGCCGATGGCGTTCACGCCGGACGTCTTGCCCTGGTCGTTGGCGGTGCTGATGGAGGTGTAGCGCTTGATGTGCTCAACGGACCGCATGCCGGCGCCGGTGGAGCGCAGGACGTCGGCCACGGACTGGTCACGCTGGAAGTCGACGAAGTGGTTGTGCCAGTCGTCGGGGGTTCCGGTCTGGCCGGGGACCAGCCACAGCTGCCGGGTCGGGGCGGATGCCTTCGGCTCGGCCAGCACGGACGGTTCGACGGCGGATTCGAAGCCGGCGGCGATCACGGCGGCGGCGCCGGCGGCGACGCCCTCGGCCAGGCAGTCGGCGAGTTCGAAGCTGCCGCGGCCCGAGCCGATGGTCTGCTGGTCCGCGACCAGGGTGGCCGGCACGAAGGCCGCGAGGTCCTCGTCCCAGCGCAGCTTGCCCTGGCGCTGCGAGTGCAGGTGCACCAGCGGGCTCCAGCCACCGGAGACTGCCAGCAGGTCGGCGGCGATCTCCTCGACGCCCGAGGTGAGTTCGCCGTCGTCGTTAATGCTGCGGACGGTGACGCTGTTCAGCCGGCCGTCCGAGTCAGCGGCGGTGTTGGCAACCGCACTGCCGATGAGGACGCGGGTGCCCGCCTCGACGGCGGCGGCAGCCACCGGGGTGAGGCTGGAACGGGCGTCGACGACGGCGGCAACCTTGACACCGGCGGCGTTCAGGTCCGCGGCGAGGGCGTAGGCGCTGTCGTTGGTGGTGCTGATGACAACGCGGGACCCGGCGGCCACGGCGTAGCGGTTCAGGTAGGTGCGGACTGCCGAGGCGAGCATGATGCCCGGGCGGTCGTTGTTCTCGAACACCAGCGGACGCTCGTGGGCGCCGGGGGCCAGGACAACCTGGCTGGCACGGATGTGCCAGATCCGCTGGCGGGAAACGCCGGCGGCGGCCGGGCTGGAGAGGTGGTCGGTGCGGTTCTGGACCGCAATGACGTAGTTGGAGTCGTAGGCGCCAAAGGCGGTGGTGCGGTTCAGCACGGTGCTTTCGGCGCCGGAGACGAGCTCGGCTTCGACGTCGGCAACCCACTCCAGGGCGGGCTTGCCCTCGATGGTTTCGGCCAGGCCGGGGGCGGTGGATCCGGAAAGGAGCGATCCGCCGAGTTCCGGCTGGTCGTCCATCAGGATGACGCGGGCGCCGCTGCGGACGGCTTCACGGGCCGCTGCCAGGCCGGCGGGGCCGCCGCCGATCACCAGGATATCGGCGTGGACGTACTTCTTGTCGTACTCGGCGCGGTCATCGGCCGGGTCCAGCTTGCCGAGGCCGTTCAGGAAACCGGCCTGCAGGCCGTCCACGAGGGACACTGTGGTGGCGGGGAGCATGGACTCGGCGACGTCGCCGGGGAACCGTGCCTCGACCCGGACCAGCGCGTTGGGCTCTTCGACGCCGGCGGCCAGGATGCCGCGGGCGCGGTCCTCGTACAGCGAGTTGCCGGCGGCGATGCGGCCGTTGGCCAGCAGCGCGGACGCCAGCGTGTCACCCGGGTGGCCGGTGAATTCCTCGCCGTCCACGGTGAAGCGCCAGGAGATGCTGCGGTCGATGCGGCCGCCGGTGCTGAGGCGCGCGTTCTGGGAGGTCACTTGGTCGCTCCTTCCGGGGCGGTGCTGGGGCTGAGGGGGGTGGTGCTGGCCGCGCCGGTGCTTGCGGTGCCGGTGTCAGCTGCCGGTGGGACGGGCGCGGCGGGCCGCGGCACTCCCATCGGGTAGACGGCCTGGATGTTGTAGGTGACCGTGTCGCGGAGCATGTTGAACCACTGCCGGCAGCCGGTGCTGTGCACCCACCGTTCGGCGAAGGTGCCCTTGGTGTTCTCGCGGTAGAACAGGTACTCGGCCCATTGGCGGTCGGTGAGGTCGTTGGGGTTCTCGGGGTAGGGCACGTGGGCCTGGCCGCCGTAGTGGAACTCGGTTTCGTCCCGCGGGCCGCAGTTGGGGCAGGAGATAAGCAGCATGTGCGTCTTCTTTCTTGTGGACCGTGGCTAGTGGGCGACGGCGGCGGCGCCGTGTTCGTCGATCAGGGCACCGGTTTCGAAGCGCTCCAGGGCGAACGGCTTGTTGAGCTGGTGCGGTGCGCCGGTGACGATGGTGTGCGCGAAGGTCAGGCCGGCGGCCGGTGTGCCCTTGAAGCCGCCGGTTCCCCAGCCGCAGTTGACGAACATGTTCTCCACCGGGGTGGTGCCCACGATCGGCGAGGCGTCCAGGGTGGTGTCCACGATGCCGCCCCAGGTCCGGAGCACGTGTGCCCGGGCGAAGATCGGGAAGAGCTCGACGGCGGCAGCCATCTGGTGCTCGATCACGTGGAAGGAGCCGCGCTGGCCGTAGCCGTTGTAGGAGTCGACGCCGGCGCCCATGACCAGTTCGCCCTTGTGCGCCTGGGAGACGTACACGTGGACGTGGTTGGACATGACGACGGTGGGGTGGACGGGCTCGTGGAGCTCGGACACCAGTGCCTGCAGCGGGTGGGACTGGATGGGGAGCCGGAAGCCGGCCATCTCCGCCAGGACCGAGCTGTGGCCGGCGGCGCAGAGGCCCACCTTCTCGGTGTTGATGGTGCCGCGGTTGGTCTTGACGCCCACGACGCGCTCGCCGTCCTTGATGAAGCCGGTGACTTCACAGTTCTGGATGATGTCCACGCCCATCTCGTCACACTTTCGGGCGAAGGCCCACGCGACGTGGTCGTGCTTGGCGATGCCGGCGCGCGGCTGGTACGTGGCGCCCATGACCGGGTAGCGGATGTCGTCGCGGATGTTCAGGATGGGGCAGAGTTCCTTGACCTGCTGCGGGTCCAGCCATTCCGCGTCCACGCCGTTGAGCTTGTTGGCGCCCACGCGGCGGATGCTCTCCCGCACGTCGCCCAGGGTGTGGGCCAGGTTCATCACGCCGCGCTGGCTGAAGAGGAAGTCGTACTCCAGCTCCTCGGGCAGGACCTCCCACAGCTTCAGGGCGTGCTCGTAGATGGCGGCGGACTCGTCCCAGAGGTAGTTGGAACGGATGATGGTGGTGTTGCGGGCCATGTTGCCGCCGGCCAGCCAGCCCTTTTCCAGAACGGCGATGTTGGTCATGCCGTGGTTCTTGGCCAGGAAGTAGGCGGTGGCCAGGCCGTGCCCGCCGCCGCCGACGATCACGGCATCATAGGACGACTTGGGCTCCGGGTTGTGCCACAGGAATTCCGGGTGCTCCGGGAGGTGGTGCGTGCTCACTGGGCTGCTCCGATCATGTCATTCTCGAATGCGGCGATCTCGCCTGCGCCGCTGAGCTGGGGGTACAGGGGGAACTGCCCGGCGAGTGCAGTGACACGTGCGCGGAGTTCGACGACGGTGCCGTCGTCGAGCGTTCCGGTGCCGGCGGCGCCGATCAGGGCCTTGGCGATGATGTCGGCAACCTCGGTGAATTCGGTGGCGCCGAAGCCGCGGGTGGCCAGGGCGGGGGTGCCGATCCGGAGGCCGGAGGAGACCATCGGCGGGCGGGGGTCGAACGGAACGGCGTTGCGGTTGACGGTGATGCCGATCCGGTGCAGCGTGTCTTCGGCCTGCTGGCCGTCCAGCTCGGAGTTCCGCAGGTCAACGAGGACCAGGTGGACGTCCGTGCCGCCGTTGACCACGGTGATGCCGGCGGCTTCGACGTCGGGCTGCAGGAAGCGCTCGGCCAGCAGCTTGGCGCCTTCGAGGACGCGCTCCTGGCGCTCTTTGAAGCCCTCGGTGGCTGCGAGCTTGAAGGCCACGGCCTTGGCGGCGATGACGTGCTCCAGCGGGCCGCCCTGCTGGCCGGGGAAGACGGCACTGTTGATCTTCTTGCCGTACTGCTCCTTGGCGAGGATGACGCCGCCGCGGGGGCCGCCGAGGGTCTTGTGCGTGGTGGTGGTGACGACGTCGGCGTACGGCACCGGGTTCGGGTGCAGGCCCGCGGCGACGAGGCCGGCGAAGTGGGCCATGTCCACCATCAGGTAGGCACCGACGAGGTCGGCGATGCGGCGGAACTCGGCGAAGTCGAGCTGGCGGGAGTAGGCGGACCAGCCGGCAACGATGAGCTTGGGCTTGTGTTCCAGGGCGAGGGCCTCGACCTCGGCCATGTCCACGCGGAAGTCGGATTCACGGACGTGGTACGGGACCACGTTGTAGAGTTTGCCGGAGAAGTTGATGCGCATGCCGTGGGTGAGGTGGCCGCCGTGGGCCAGGTCCAGGCCGAGGATGGTGTCGCCCGGGTTCAGCAGCGCGAACATGGCGGCGGCGTTGGCCTGCGCGCCGGAGTGCGGCTGGACGTTGGCGAACTCGGCGCCGAAGAGTGCCTTGATGCGGTCGATGGCCAGCTGCTCGACGACGTCGACGTGCTCGCAGCCACCGTAGTAGCGCTTGCCGGGGTAGCCCTCGGCGTACTTGTTCGTGAGGACCGAACCCTGCGCCTCCATGACGGCCGCGGGAGCGAAGTTCTCCGAGGCGATCATTTCCAGCGTGGACTGCTGGCGGTCCAGCTCGCGGGCGACTGCTTGCTGGATCTCGGGATCGACTGCGGAAAGTCGGTCGTTCAACTGCTCAACCACGAATGCTCCTTATGAAATACCACTTAGCTTTGGACTGATATATCAGTGTGATGACAATGGTATGATTGAGCTCACAACAGAGTCAATAGCAGAAGCAAAATGACAACGCGCTTCCGCTTGGAGCCCATGAACGGAGCCACGCTGTGAATGCTCTTCCCGCCATGCCGCCCGCCGAGGATGAAACGCTGTCCCAGGCCGAGGCTGCGTACCGGCAGCTGCGCGACAAGCTGATCATGCTGGACATCCGCCCCGGCGAGCCCATCAATGACGGCCAGCTCGCCGTCGAGCTCGGATTCGGGCGGACGCCCGTGCGCGAGGCGATCAAGCGGCTGGAGGTGGACCACCTGGTGGTGTCCTACCCCCGCCGCGGAACCTTTGCCACCACCGTGGACTTCACGGAACTGGCCGACGTCTCGGAAATCCGCGAACTGCTCGAACCGCTCGCGGCGCGGCGGGCCGCGAAGCGGGCCAACACCGCCATGCGCGAGGAGCTGCTGGACGTCGCCAAGGCCATCTCGGAGCTGGCGCCCTCCCCCGCCCAGTCGCGCGATCTCATGCGCTACGACCTGACCGTGCACCGCCTCATCTACCGCGCCGCGGCCAACCCTCATCTTGAGGACACCCTGATCCGCTACGACAACCTGGCCACCCGCATCTGGTGCCTGGTCCTGGACAAGGTGCCGTCCGTGAGTGGCCATATCAGCGAGCACGTTGACCTGCTCAAGGCCGTGGCCGAGGGGGACGCGGACAAGGCAGGCGAGCTGGCGCTGCACCACGTTACGAGTTTCGAGGAGACCATCCGCAAGGTGCTGTGAGCCGCAGTGTTGGATCACCGGATGCCTTGTTGACCGCCGCGCGGACGGTTATTCTGCCAGAAACGTCCGCCGCCAATGAGGGTGAACGCAGGGCCAGGTACCTGCTCCATCCAGGCCTGTCCAGCGTTTCGAAAGAGGCACGCCGTGTCCGTTGCACCCACCCCCAAAGGCTCGTCCCGCCGTCGTCTGCTTCTTATCCTCCTTGCCGCCGTGGTGGTGGTTCTGGTGGGCACCGCCATTGCCCTTTCTGCACCGGGTCCGCGGGCGGACCGGCAGGCCACCACCGCGCCCCCGGCTTCCCCTACTGAGGCAGCTGCGAAACCCGCGGAGGCGGAGCTCCTGGACGAGGCCAGCACGGTGTGCGAAATGCGCGTGACGGAGAAGTACCCCACAGCCGAGGTCCAGCCCGGCACCAAGTCCGCCGCCAAGGCGAAGAGCGGAACCTTCCAAACCACCGGCTCCTACACCGACCCGACTGCCGGGAAGGCCTCACCCACGGAGTTCCAGTGCTCCTCTGTTAATGCCAGCGGCAGCTGGACGGTGAACCTGGACCGGGGTTAGGACCTGAAGCAGGGAATCCCCCGGGACTTTCCCGGGGGACTCCCCGCCCTTCGAAGGTTTCGCAGGCGTTAGTGGCCGCCGCCTCCGATCACGCCCTTCTCGACGGCCTTGGTGACGGCGTCGGCTTCGGTCTGGGTCAGGGTGCCGTCCTTGACGGCCGTGTCCAGCCTGGTCTTCAGCGCGGCGGCACGTTCTGCCTTCTCGGCCGTGCGGATTTCCGTCAGGGCGGCGGTGACCTTGGACTCCTCGACACCCAGCGACGACGCCAGGGCCTTCGCCATGTCCGCGTCCTGGGCGGTGCGGTCAGGCCTGGCGCCCTCGGTGGGCGCCGTGGTCGGCTTGTTGGCCTCGCGGAACGCCTGGATCGCCTCGGTCACCTTCGCTTGGTCAACACCCAGCTTGGTGGCAAGGTCTGCGGCGATCTGGCCGCGGTCGCCCCTGTGGCCGCCACGGAAGCCGTCGGTCGAGGCGCTGCTGTCCGTGGACGTACTCGAGGTTGCGCTTGGGGTCGGGGTAGTGGCTGCTGAGGCCATTCCGCTGACCCCCAGGCCGGCACCCAGCGCCAGCGCACCGGCCGTGATGCCGAGGGTGATTCTCTTGGTTCGTGACATGGTGTCTCCTTGATCGGCCGTATCATACGGCTGTGAACGGAAGGGCATCTGTCCTAGCCCCTTCCTCAAAGATCCCGGAGCACGTTAGGCCCCCGCTGTTCGGATACTGTCAGGAGGCTGTGAACCCTGTTCCCGGCCATCGCCCAATCGCGGCATCAGCTACCGAGGGGTAGTGTGAGGGCCATGGACGAGTCGCCTCGAGACGGTGAACTGGCACCGGAGCTGTTCGCCAACGTGGACCGGGCAACGCTTCGGCGCCAGGTGCTGGAGATCATCAGCGACGTCCTGGCAGACTCAGATCCGAAGAAGGCCTGGGCCAGGGAGCAGCTGTTGGACCTCCTGGCGGCCCACATGGATGACCCCGAACAGGCGCTGCTGCACCACCTGATCAGCACCAGGAACGTCCCCGACTCGTCCCATGAGGATCCACCGGAGGATTCTTACGGGCACATCCCGCGGATGCTGCTGACGGCGTTCCAGCCCATCAGGCTGCTGGCCGGTGGAGAGGTGATCGGGGTTGAGGCGCTGTCACGGTTCGTCAGCCACGAAGGGACCAGTGCAGACATCTGGTTCCGGGGAGCAGCGGACTTAGGACTGGGGCCGGACCTGGAAATCGCCGCCCTGCATCTGGCTCTTGCCGCAGCCGGAGAGATTCCGACGCACCTTTTCGCGTCGTTCAATCTGAGCCCCACTGCCTGTGCCGACCCCCGGGTTCAGGCGCTGATGCTGGGCGGTGCCGTCGATCCGGACAGAATGGTCATCGAAATCATGGGTGACATAGCGGACCGGGAACTGGCGGCCCTCGCCGAGGTCCTAAGCCCCCTGCGACAGCACGGTGTGCGCCTGGCCGTGGACGGCTCCGGGGCGGCTGCCACCTCCGCTAAGCAGATCCTCCATCTGCTCCCCGACATCATCAAGGTCGACCGCGAGTTTCTCTGCGGCGCCTCTGCTGCGGGAGACGGACCGGCCCCCACCCCCTTCGTTTTCGCCTTGGCCGAGCAGATCGGCGCGACGCTTTCCGCGGAAGGAATCGAAACCCGTGAGGAACTCTCCGCGGTGGTGGGTTTAGGAATCGCCAGAGGCCAGGGCTACCTCTTGGGCCGGCCCTCAATAGACCCCCGGGATTGGGCAGCCTGGACCGGCGATCCTGAGCCTGTCGAGGACCACGAGTAAGGGCACACCCCGGATCTCCCTATGACGCGAATCTGTGAGTTCCCTCTTAATCTGACCCGCGGCCTTTGTCCCGCAGCCGGACGGGCGTAACTTTCGAGAAAGGGCCTCTTCTCCACGGCGCCCGCGCTGGAGAACCTGGCCGCCGGGTCCGGAAGAGGCCAAAATGAAAACTCATACACGCAGGGCCGCCGCCGTGGCGGGCATCGCCATCCTCGTGGGTGCGGCAAGCAGTGGAGCCATCGCCGCGCAGGGGCAAACGGAACAACAGTTCACGCATGACGCCGTGATCCTGATATCGGCGAATTCCTCCGACCAGCACCACCGCGGGGACCGCACAACGGACCATCACCGCACGCAGCGGGCCGACTGGTCGGAGCGGAACGGGAGTACCCACAGCAGGAACGGGAAGAACGGGACGGCCGCCACAGCCGGGGTGGAGGCGGCCGCTGCAGTGGATGCACGTGCGGGCACTGAGGTGGTCCTCAAGTCCCTGCCCGGCGTGGAATCAGCCGGCGTGGATTCGGCCGCGGAATCCTGCTCCTAGCCACCGCTTAAAACGCCGACGGCGGCCCCCACCTTTGGTGAGGACCGCCGCGCGGTGGGGGCCGAAGCCGGCCCGAATGTTGCGGGAAAGACCCTTAGACGATGGCGGCGCGGAGTTCCTTGGCGGCCTGTGCGGGGTCCTCGGCACCGTAGATGGCACCACCGGCGACGGCGACATCGGCGCCGGCCTTCTGGACATCACCGATGGTGGCCAGCTTCACGCCGCCTGCCACGGAGAACGGAACACGGGCCTCGGCACCGGCGCGGAGCAGACCGTTCAGGTCGAAGCCGGGCTTGGCCTGCTCGTCCAGGCCGGCGTGCATCTCGACGAACTTCGCACCCAGGGCACGGACTTCCTTGGCACGGGTGACCTTGTCGGCGATGCCGATGAGGTCCACGACGACGCCCTTGTTGTGGGCCTTGGCAGCCTTGACCGCACCGGCAATGGTGGAGTCGTCAGCGGAACCGAGAACGGTGACCAGGTCGGCGCCGGCCTTGAAGGCGATGTCGGCTTCGAGTTCACCGGCGTCCATGGTCTTCAGGTCAGCGAAAACGATCTTCTCCGGGTGGGCGTTCTTCACGGCGGTGATGACGGAGAGGCCTTCGGCCTTGATCAGCGGGGTGCCCAGTTCGATGATGTCAACGTGCTCGGCAACCTTGCCGGCCAGCTCGAGGGCAGCTTCGGTGGTCAGGAGGTCAATGGCAACTTGGAGCTTCATGGTGTTTCTTCCTTTGCTGGTGAGGTCTTTCAGGATTGGTTTCTCCCTGGTTCCATCCTCGAATGCCAGGCGGGTGGGCGCCACGACATGATCGGACAGTCTTTCCCACCCAAAGGGATAGGCCCCGGCCTGGATTTTTATAGAATGGACGGGTGCCTGTCACCACCCAAGCCGCTAATTCCCCCACGCCGGAGACGTCTGGGAGCGCAGGGCCGCTGCTCGAGGCAATCGCCCGCCTGTCCACGGCCCCGCTGACCGAGATTGCCCAGCGGCTGCACCACGCCACCCTGCCGCACCTGGGCAGCAGCGCCCTGGTGATTTTCACGGAAGACTGCACGGGCCGGCCGCAGAAAAAGTCCGGCGACGAGTCCGTCATCAGCCACGTCTCCATCGCCGAACTGGACGCCGTCAGGTCATCGCTGGCCGGGCATGAAAGCTGGTGGGGCCGCGCGCT
The DNA here is from genome assembly GCF_042790555.1 of Arthrobacter sp. NPDC056727. NCBI lineage: Bacteria > Bacillati > Actinomycetota > Actinomycetes > Micrococcales > Micrococcaceae > Arthrobacter > Arthrobacter sp. NPDC056727. The sequence goes on from NZ_JBHTZA010000021.1 coordinate 23,700, forward strand.
GATCGGCGGGCAGGAGCGCCCCATCCTCGCGCTACCCTCGCCCACGAATGCGCTGCTGGTTCTGGTGGATCCGCGGCCGGCCGCCGGGGACAGCGGCGCCGACCAGACAGGAGACGGAGTGCCGTGGCTGGTCCGCTACCTGTGGAACCTCGCAGCTGAGCGCATCCGCGAAAAAGTGGCGGATGCACCGCCGTCGTACCTCATCGAGTCCCGGGCGGCGTCCGCCGAACGGGTCAGGGTGACCGCGGAACTGGTGGACCGGCACTCAACCACGCTGGAGACCCTGCTGGCCGCGCTGCGATCCCCGGCACTGGCCGACGGCGCGGCTCGGAAGTCCGCCACCGACGTCGCCGCCAAGGCCCTCGTGGAACTGCGGACGCTCAGCGACCGCACCACCGAACTGGTCGAAGAACCTGTTGCCACGGCGTTCCAGCGCCTCCGCGAGGATCTCCGCCCGCTCACGCACTTCAGCGGCATCGACGTCCAGTTCATCGAGCCGCCGGTCAACGGCCGGGCCCTCCCCGGGGAAGTGGCCCATGCTGCCCGTGCCATCGTCCGGGGCCTGGTGCTCGCCATGGTTGAACAGCCGGACGTGCGGCGCATCCGCACCCAGTGGGACTGCGACGGCGAGAACCTCCTCATCAACGTCCGCGATGACGGCATGGGCAACCTGTCCGCCGATGCCCCCAGCATCACCCGTTTGGCGCAGCGGGTGGAGGTCCTGGCCGGCCGGATGACGATCGACCTGATGCAGGGCTGGGGCGCCGACGTCGCCGTCACCCTGCCGCTGGACCCGCCCGGGCGCAAACTGCCCGACGCCGCCGCCTGGGACCTCGGCGAGCGCGAGCTGGAGGTGCTCCAGCTGCTGGCCGCCGGGCAACGGAACCGGGCGATTGCCGCGAAGCTGCACCTGAGCGAGAACACCGTGAAGTTCCACCTCCGCAACATCTACCGCAAGCTCGGCGCAACGTCGCGCAGCGAGGCGATCGCGATGGCGCACAGCCACGGGCTGCACTGAGCCGATCCCTGCCGCGGCCCTTGCTCCCGCCGTCAACCGGTGACAGGGTGGCGGCATGGCGATCGAGGTCCGTCCGGCCACGCGGTTTGAGGACGTGAAGGCGGTGGTGGGGCCCAAGCGGCCGGACGCGACGGTGTGCTGGTGCCTGAGCTACCGCATTCCCTCCAAACAGAACGTGGAGCTGAAGGGCACTGCCCGCGGCGAGCTCGTCCAGGATCTGCTTACGCAGGATCCGCCGCCGGGGGTGCTGGCGTACGACGGCGGGGAACCAGTTGGGTGGGCAGGTGTCCATCCGCGCGCCGACACCGGCTTTGCCCGCAACCGGCGGATCCCCCATGTGGACGATCTGGACGTGTGGTCCGTGTGGTGCATCCGGGTCCGGCCGGGGTACCGGGGCAGGGGAATCTCCCATCGGCTGCTACACGGCGCCGTCGACTTCGCGCGCTCCTACGGCGCGCCCGCCATCGAGGGCTATCCGGTGGACAACCAGGGCAGGAAGGTGGACCTCACCATGGCCTATGTGGGCACCCGCAGGCTGTTCGAGGAGGCAGGCTTCACCAAGGCGGCGGACACCGATTCCGTCCTCAACGGCTTCCCGCGGGTGCTCATGCGCCTTGCCCTTCGCTAAATCGCGAGGCCCCGGTAACTGCTTAACGCAAATGTCAGCTCCGTCACACTTCGCGCATACAGTATGGATCATGGCTTCGAACAATGTGCTTGAATCCGACGCCGACGGCGAAGGCGGCCAGCAGGGCGGCGTCCAGTCCGTCGACCGGGCACTCGCTGTCCTGGAGATCCTGGCCCGCGACGGCCATGCAGGCGTGAGCGAAATCGCCGAGGAAATGGGCATCCACAAGTCCACCGTGTCGCGGCTCCTCGGTTCCCTGGTGACCAGGGAGATCGTCCACCAGAACAGCGAACGGGGAAAGTACCAGCTGGGCTTTGGCATCCTGCGCCTGGCCAGTTCCATTCCGGGCCGGCTGAGCCTGGTCCGGGAAGCGCGCGACGTACTCGAGAGCCTGGCCGAGGAATTCAAGGAAACCGTCAACCTCGCGGTCCTCCGCTCCAATTACGCCGTCAACGTGGACCAGGCCATGGGACCGTCAACCCTGGCCACCTACGACTGGGTGGGCAGCCTGACTCCGCTGCACGCGACGTCCAGCGGGAAGGTTCTGCTGGCAGCCCTGACGGCGGATGAACGCGAGCGCATCCTGAACGAGACCGGACTGCCGGCCCGGACCCAGCGGACCATCACCGACCGCGACAAACTCGAAAAGCAGCTGATCGACGTCGCCCACGTCGGCTACGCGGTGGTCCTCGAAGAGTTCGAAATCGGGCTGAATTCCATGGCAGTGCCGGTCTACAACCACCTGGGAACGGTGATCGGTGCGGTCAGCATCTCCGGCCCGGCGTTCCGCTTCGACCCGGAGAAAACACCCGGCCTGATCGAGGGCCTGGGCCAGGCCGGCCTGCGGATCAGCGCCAACATGGGCTACACGCGCCGCTAGACACCCTGCTGCTTGAGCAGATACTGCTCCATGGCGTCCGCAGCCGCCGTCGCCCCGCCGGAATTGCGCACACGCTGGCTCATCGCCTCCACGTTCCCCCGGATCTCCTGGTCCCGGCTGACCTCCGCCACGGCCTCGCGGATCAGCGGTGCCGAAAGCCCATCGGCAGGAAGGCGGCGTCCCAGCCCCAGGTCCTCGACGCGGCGGGCATTGGCCTCCTGTTCCGGCTGCAGGGGGAACGCGACGATGGGGACGCCCAGGTACAGCGCCTCCATGGTCGAGTTCATCCCCGTATGGGAGAGGAACACATCCGCGTGGCGCAGGACGTCCAGCTGCGGAAAGAAGGGCCGGACTTCAACGTTCTGCGGAATGTCCCCCAGTTCGTTGATTTCCATGCGGTCGCCAATTGCCAAGGCCACCTGCCATTCCGTGCCGGCAAACGCGTCCAGGCACAGGCGGAAGAAATCCGGCCGGTCGTTCAGCGGCGTGGTTCCCAGCGAAATGAACAGCAGCGGTCTGTCCGTTCGGCGCGGCTGCCATGGCTCCCCGTTGGCTCTCTGTCCAAGGCTGGGGCCGACGAAGTGGAAACGCTCATCGAAGGTGTCTCCCGCGGGCTGGAATTCCCTCGGGATGAAGCAAATGTTCAGGGACGCCGGCGGGCCTTCCATGAAGGCGAAGTTGGGCAGGCCCTGCTCCCTGGCGAAATCCTCGATGAGCTGGCGGGCCCGCTTCCACCCCGCCAGCATGTCTGCGGGCGGGCGGGCAGGCATCAGCTCACGCATAGAGAAATGGTCGTTGGTGGCGTAGGTCGGCAGCAGGGCGATATCCGGCAGGGAGAGTTTCATGGCGGCCATCTTCCCGGCCAGGGTCATGGCGTCGTAGCAGAGCGCATGCGGCCGGTCGGCTGCCAGCCGGGACACCAGGGCGGGAAAATCATCCCGCGCCCTGTCCAGCAGCCGCTCCAGCAGTCCGGACATCATCCCTGCCCCCAGCCCGGCGAGCATGCCCGCCCGGGGCGGCCGGCCGGCGTCGTCCTGGGCGTCAGCAGCACTGCTGAGCCGGGGAAACTGTGCGGACAGGTCCTCGCCGTTCTCGAAAAAGAGGGCCCCGGCGGATTCGACGGCGGCCGCGTACTTGGCCGAGGTGGCATACGTGACGCGGTGGCCCCGGCGAACGAGCTCCGCGGCCACCGGCAACGTGGGATTCACGTGGCCTGTGGCCGGAAGACAGATGAAGGCGAAATGCATGACAGACACTCCTCCGCCGGGCAGCGACAGGAATATCGTAGCGCTGCCCCCGGCCTACGGCACGGTTGCCGCAGTCGTCTCCGCCGCGGGCGCCGGCTTGGGCGCAGACGTAACGAGGCTCCTGCGCCACTTGGTGAACAGCCGTGGCTGGTTCATGCCCAGGACGGCCACCGCGTCCTCGCCACGGTAGTAAACGGCAAGGAAGTTGTGCTCCTGGGGATCGCCCGCCTCGATCTCCAGGCGGTCGTAGCCTGCAGAGTGGCCGGCGAACTGGATCTTCACCCCGTGCTGGTCCGACCAGAAATACGGCGGCTTCAGCGGCTGCGCCGGGGCGTCACGGTCCAGGAGCGCCTGTACTGCCAACGCCGCCCGCTCCAGGGCACCCGTCCAGTGCTCCACCCGGCGGTTCCTGCCGACGGCGGCATCGAACCATGCGGCGCAGTCGCCCACGGCCACGATGCCCGGAACGTTCGTCCGCCCCATCGCATCGCACAGCACGCCGCCGTCGACCTCCACTCCCGAACCGGCGAGCCATTCAGTGTTCGGCTCCGCCCCGATGCCCACCACCACAACATCGGCGGCCAGCTCGCGGCCATCCGCCAGACGGAGCCCCGTCGCGCTGTTCCCCGAGCGGTGGAACTCCTCAATGCCGGTGCCGCAGACCAGATTCACTCCGTTGGCCGCATGGAGCCTGGCCACCACGGACCCCATGTCCTGCCCGAGCTGGGCGGTGAACGGGACCGCGCCGTTGTTGATCATGGTCACGTCCATTCCGCGGGAGGCGGCGGAAGAGGCAACCTCGGCGCCGATGAAGCCGGCACCGATCACTATCATGCGGGCACCGGCCACCAGCCTGGGCGTCAGTCCCTGGGCATCGGCCATGGTCCGCAGGTAGAACACGTTGTCCAGGCCGGCGAGGTCGGGGATCTGGCGTGCGCGGGCACCGGTGGCTATGACGACGCCGTCTGCAGTGACAGTCCGGCCGTCGTGCAGGCGGATGGTCCCCGAGGCTGCATCCAGTCCGACGGCGCCGCCGCCCAGGAGCCACTCGGCGTTCAGCCCGTCGTCGTCGGTCTCGAGGAAAAGGTCCTCCGCCGTAATGGTGCCGAGCAGGAAATCCTTGGACAGGGGCGGCCTGTCGTAGGGACGGTGATGCTCATCGCCAATGATGACCAGCCGTCCGGAGAAGCCTTGAGCGCGGGCGGCCCTGGCTGCCGAAAGACCGGCCAGCGAGGCTCCCACGACCGCAAGCGTCTGCATGAATCACTTCTTCCTTAATTGCTTGATGCGCAACGAAAGTCACGATAAGCAACAGCGTGATGGATCGCACATCCAGTGTCAAGAAGTGACGCGGGCAACAGAAATCTCTTGACATCGCGTGTGAGCTAACGCACTCTGTTGCTGTAGACGAACCGCGTTGATTATCGCGGAACGGCCAAAGGAAAGGATCCGCCGCCCCTCCCCCGGTGGAATCTGCCGCTCCGCATACACGTAACCAAGATTGTCGATGGCGACAATCGAGTCCGAGGACGGGCCAACCTGCCGCCGGCCTGACAGCCGACGTCAGCTGGTCCGCCCCAAAATCCAGATAGGGAAACCCCTTATGACAATCAATAGTGACGTCACTATCGATGAAAGCAGCGAAGACAGTCGGGCCTCGGGGGTGGAACCGGCGTTGGAACGAGAACCTGAGCCTGTCCCGGAGGACCTGCAAATCCTTCAGGCCCTCCGGGAAACCGAATCAGAACACGAAGAAGCACGGCGCAGCAGCCACCTGTTCCGGAAGGGAGGCATCGACAAGGTAGTCTTCGGCGTCGCCGGACTGCTTACGCTGGCCTTTGTTATCTGGGGATTTGCCGGCAGGGAGAACCTGGCCACCACTTCCCAGGTGGTCCTTGACTGGGTCATGCAAAACACTGGCTGGATGTTCGTTGCCCTCTCGTCCCTGTTCGTGGTCTACGTGCTGTGGCTGGCGGTCAGCCGCTTCGGCAACATTCCGCTGGGGAAAGACGCCGAAAAGCCCGAGTACTCGATGGTCTCGTGGGTCTCGATGATGTTCGCGGCCGGCATGGGCATCGGCCTGATGTTCTACGGCGTGGCCGAGCCGCTCTACCACTACATCTCCCCGCCGCCGGGCACGGTTAACGGCCAGACGCCCGCAGCCGTCCAGACGGCAATGGCAACCTCAATCTTCCACTGGACCCTGCACCCGTGGGCCATGTACGCGGTGGTGGGCGTTGCCATGGCCTACGGAACCTACCGCCTCGGCCGCAAGCAGCTCATTTCCACCGTCTTCACGTCCATCTTCGGCATCAAGCGGGTGGAAGGTCCCATCGGCAAGGTCATCAACATGCTGGCCATCTTCGCCACGCTGTTCGGAACGGCCGCCTCGCTCGGACTCGGGGCCCTGCAGATCGGCAGCGGCATGGCGTCCAACGGCTGGATCAGCGGCCAGCTGGCCACCCCCGTGCTCGTGGTGATCGTTGCCATACTCACGGCCTGCTTCGTGGCCTCGGCGGTCTCGGGAATCAGCCGGGGCATCCAGTGGCTGTCCAACATCAACATGGTCCTGGCCGCAGTCCTGGCCGTCATCGTGTTCGTCGCCGGACCCACGCTCTTCATCCTGAACCTGATCCCCGCGGCAGTCGGCGACTACGCACGGGACCTGGCCGAGATGGCGTCCCGGACCGAGGCCGTCGGCGACGACGCCCTGCGCACGTGGATGTCTGGCTGGACCATCTTCTACTGGGCCTGGTGGGTCTCCTGGACGCCCTTCGTGGGCCTGTTCATCGCCCGCATCAGCCGCGGCCGCACCATCCGCCAGTTCGTCACCGGCGTCCTGCTGGTTCCCAGCATCGTCAGCGTGATCTGGTTCGGCATCTTCGGCGGCGCCGCCATCAACATCCAGTCCACGGCAGACGCCACCCCGGACACCGGCGATGGCCTGGCCAAGATCGTGGACGGGAAACCTTCGATTTCCTTCGACGGCGCCCTGTTCGACCTGCTGCACCACCTGTCCCTGCCGAGCGTCATCGCCGGCGCAGTCTCCATCCTGGCGATGGTCCTGGTGGCCATCTTCTTCGTCACGGGCGCCGACGCTGCCTCCATCGTGATGGGCTCGCTCAGCTCCAACGGCGTGGAGGAACCGCGCCGCGGTGTCGTTATCTTCTGGGGCGCCCTCACCGGAGCCGTCGCCGCAGTGATGCTGCTCGCCGGCGGTGACAAACCCGCCGAGGCCCTCGCCGGACTGCAACGGATAACCATCGTGTCCGCGCTGCCGTTCGTCATCGTGATGTTCCTGATGTGCTTTGCCCTCACGAGGGACCTGCGCCGGGACCCGCTGTCGCTGCGAAGCAGGCTGGTCACATCCGTCGTCGAGCGCTCAATCCGGAGCGGAGTGGAAAAGCACGGAGGCGTCCAGTTCGATCTGGTGACCAAGCACGAATGTGATGAACGCTGCGCCAAGGATGAGCTTGATCCCAGCGGGGAGAAGCTGCACTAGGCACAACAGCACTGAACACAGCGCGGCCGGATCCCGGTAGTACCGGGATCCGGCCGCTCTCACACCCTGGCTCTGCCCCAAAAGACACGCCCGCTCCGGAAAGGGAAACTCAAACTCATGACCGTCCAGCTGGGCTTGCCTGGTTTGCGCAAGGAAACTCCCAGAACCGGCCTTCTGCCGGCACCGCAACGGCGGCCGGCCGGGCAGCCCGCGGGACTGTTCGACCGTTTTGGCCGGCGGGCCACCGACATGAGGCTGTCCGTGACGGACAAGTGCAACCTGCGCTGCACGTACTGCATGCCTGCGGAGGGCCTGGAGTGGCTCCCCAAGCCGGCGGTAATGACCGCCGAAGAGATCGTACGGATCGTCGGGATCGGCGTCGGGCATCTCGGCGTCAGGGAACTTCGCCTGACCGGTGGCGAACCACTGGTCCGCGGGGACCTCGTGGAAATCGTCAGGGCGCTCCGCGCCCGCCATCCCGGCCTTCCCATCTCCATGACCACCAACGCCGTCGGGCTGGACAGGAAGGCCCAGGCGCTGAAGGACGCGGGCCTCACACGCGTGAATATCTCCCTTGATTCCCTGCACGAAGAGACCTTCGCCAAACTCACCAGGCGCCCCTACCTGCGCCGGGTGCTGGCCGGAGTCCAGGCAGCCGCGGCCGCCGGCCTGGGCCCCACCAAGATCAACGCCGTGCTCATGCGTGGCATCAACGACGACGAAGCCCCGGGCCTTCTGGCATGGGCCCTTGAAAGCGGCCATGAGCTGCGGTTCATCGAACAAATGCCGCTCGACGCCGACCATGGCTGGTCCCGGCGCGACATGATCACCGCAGCGGACATCCGGAAGCTTCTGGAGACCGGCTTCGTACTGTCCCGCGATCCGCGGAACCGCGACGGCGCACCCGCCGAACGCTTCCGCGTCCAGCGCCGGGACCCGGTCACCGGAGGGACCACCGGCCCGGTGCTTGGCACCGTGGGAATCATCGCCTCGGTCACGGAGCCGTTCTGCTCGGACTGCCGGCGGACCCGCATCACGGCCGAGGGCGCCATCATGAGCTGTCTCTTCTCCCACCAGGAGTTCGACCTCCTGGGCCTCCTCCGGGACGGCGCGTCAGACGACGAATTGGCGCGGCGCTGGGAGGACGCAATGTGGGCCAAACCGAAGGCGCACGGCAGGGAACAAACAGGGCTGGATTCAGAAGACTTTGTCCAGCCGGACCGCACCATGAGCGCCATCGGAGGCTGACATGGCAGTAACTCTCCCACCGATGAGCGCGTCCCAGATCAGGCGCGTCCCAAACTAGGAAAGGCACCCCTCATGGCACCATCGGCATCGACAATGGCAGAGGTAGAAATGGAACCGGACGAAGACCGCACCCTGGATGACTGCGACTACCGGAGCTGCTTTTTCTGTTCCGGCCCCGAGACCGACTGACTAATGGGACGCCGCTCCGCCGGGCCCATTGCCCTTGCTATCTGTCCAGTTCCTGCACAGCTCGAACGCGACCTCTGCGGCCCGGGCTGTCGCATCCCTGAAGTCCCCAGAACCAGCGCTATCGCGGCTTCCCTGGTGGCCGGCGACGTATCCCACCATGAACGCTGTCACCGGTGCCGCGGCATGGATCACTGAATCCGCGGACTTCCTCGCGAGATCCAGCAGCAGCTCCTGGTCGACGTCGAGATCCGGGATCTGCAACGCCGTCGCCAGCTGCTCGCACCACTCATTCAGGACCTGCATTTCATCGTCGACGGCCATGATCTCTCCTTATTCAGTACCCGTTGAGCACTTCACCCTGAAGCTGGTGTCCCGACCTTACAAGGCATGGCGGCGTAAGTCATTGGCTTTTCTGCACCCTGTCCGGAGCTGAGGACGCGTTGGAGGAAAGGCGACCGGAGCTGAGGACGCGTTGGAGGAAAGGCGACAACAGCTGAGGACGCGTTGGGCCCCCCAAACGCTTCCTCAGGTTCTGCAGGAAAATCACCGACGCTTCCTCACCGTGAGGCGTCCTGTGGGGACGCGTCGGCCTAAACCTGCAGGGAGTGAGAGAGCCTCGGGGAGGGTTTTTAGCGGTCGAGGTCGCCGCGGATGAAGGCCTCGACCTTTTCGCGGGCGAGGTCGTCGTTGAACTGCTCCGGCGGGGACTTCATGAAGTAGCTCGACGCCGAGACCAGCGGACCGCCGATGCCACGGTCCAGGCCGATCTTCGCCGCACGGATCGCATCGATGATCACACCGGCAGAGTTCGGCGAATCCCACACCTCCAGCTTGTACTCCAGCGACACCGGCGCATCGCCGAAGTTCCGGCCCTCCAGGCGGACGAACGCCCACTTGCGGTCATCGAGCCACTGCACGTAATCGGACGGGCCGATGTGCACGTCCTTCGCGGAGAGCTCGGCCTCAACGTTGGAGGTCACGGCCTGGGTCTTGGAAATCTTCTTGGACTCCAGCCGGTCACGCTCCAGCATGTTCTTGAAGTCCATGTTGCCGCCCACGTTCAGCTGGTACGTCCGATCCAGCGTCACGCCGCGGTCCTCGAACAGCTTCGCCATCACCCGGTGCGTGATCGTCGCACCGATCTGGCTCTTGATGTCATCACCCACAATCGGCACACCCGCGGCCGTGAACTTGTCAGCCCACTCCTTGGTGCCGGCAATGAACACCGGCAGCGCGTTCACGAACGCCACCCCGGCGTCGATCGCGGCCTGGGCGTAGAACTCCGCCGCCTCCTGCGACCCGACCGGCAGGTAGCAGACCATGACATCAACCTGCGCGTCCTTCAAAGCCTGGACAACGTCAACGGGCTCCTCGGTGGACTGCTCGATGGTCTCCAGGTAATACCGGCCCAGGCCGTCCAGGGTGTGCCCGCGCTGCACCGTCACACCCGTCGGCGGGACCTCGGCGAGCTTGATCGTGTTGTTCTCACTCGCAAGAATCGCATCGGCCAGGTCGGCACCGACCTTCTTGCCGTCCACATCAAACGCGGCCACAAACTGCACATCGTTGACGTGGTACTTGCCGAACTCCACATGCATCAGACCCGGAATCGTGGCCTGCGGGTCGGCATCCCGGTAGTAATGGACACCCTGAACCAGCGAAGCGGCACAGTTACCCACACCGACGATGGCTACACGAATCGGATTCGAAGACACGGAACTCCTTTGGGGAAAATGCTGTCGCCGGGAATGACGGAACCGGACAGCGGGGATATAAGCGGTCTCGGACCGTTCGAAGCGCCGCCCCCTGCGGTGCCAATCTCATCCGAACATGCTGCCTTCCATCGTCCCCTGCAGTCCCGGCCGGGCGCAATGCCATGAACGGGCGGTTGCGCCTACCCAAACGGGCAGGTGGCACCAAATGGGCTTGCCCAACGAGCCGCGGTGGCGGATGTCACGTGTTTGACAATGACTGTGAGCTGACGCACGCTGTTGCATAAACCGAACCCTGTTGATTACTGCGGAACACGAGAGGATCCCACGTGCTCACGCACTGCCTGACGAACAACGTGCTCCGGGTCCCTTGAACTGCCCGGCCGCACTGCCGGTCCCACATAGAAAGTCATAGTCCTGGACGGCGCCTTCCTCACTCTGGAATCCGGGGACCAGCCGAACCTGTCCGCGGGGTGAACCGCAGCTAGCTGCACGCGGGCCCCGTCAATACCCAGTAAGGAACCCCTCATGACAATCAAAGGTGATGTCACAACCGTGCAAAGCAGCACAGATAGACAGGCCCACCGGCGGCTCACGGCCGCCGACATAAATGTCGTGGACCGGCGGATGCTGAAGAGGGCCCTCGGCGGCACCGTCGTGGGCAACACCATGGAGTGGTACGACGTCGGCGTGTTCGGCTATCTGATCAGCACCATGGGTCCGGTGTTCCTGCCGGAAGCGGACAGGACCGTCCAGACGCTGTTCCTGCTCGGCACGTTCGCGGCCACCTTCATCGCCCGCCCCATCGGCGGCGTCGTGTTCGGCTGGCTCGGCGACAAGGTGGGGCGGCAGAAGGTGCTGGCCGCCACCCTCATGCTGATGGCGGCCAGCACGTTCGCCGTCGGCCTCCTGCCCGGCTATGCACAGATAGGCGTCTGGGCCGCCGCGCTGCTGGTGCTCCTGAAGCTCGTGCAGGGCTTCTCCACGGGCGGCGAGTATGCCGGCGCCACCACGTTCGTGTGTGAGTATGCCCCCGACAAACGGCGCGGCTACTTCGCCAGTTTCCTGGACATGGGCTCTTACATCGGCTTTGCCCTGGGCGCTGCCACCGTCTCGGTCCTCCAGGCCACCCTCGGCGAAGCCGCGATGGAGGACTGGGGCTGGAGGCTGCCATTCCTGGTGGCCGGCCCGCTGGGTCTGATCGCCATCTACTTCCGGAACAGGATCGAGGAGTCGCCGCAGTTCCAGGCGGCCCTGGACGCGCAGGAGTCGGCCGCCGTCGAAGCCGCCGCCGGCGATGCAGCTGTTGCCAAGGGCCCGGTGGGCATCATCACCAGGTACTGGCGTCCGATCGTGCTGGCCATGATCCTCGCCGGCGCTGCCAACACCGTTGGCTACGCCCTGACGTCCTACATGCCGACGTACCTGACCGAATCCAAGGGCTACGATCCCCTCCACGGGACGTTGCTGACCATTCCGGTACTGGTGGTGATGTCCCTGTGCATCCCGCTCACGGGCAAGCTTTCAGACCGCATCGGAAGGCGTCCGGTCCTGTGGATCGGCGCCGGAAGCACCATCCTGTTCGGGGTGCCTGCATTCACCCTGATCGGGATCGGTGAGATCTGGTCCACCCTGGCGGGGCTGTCCCTGGTCGCCTTCCCCGTGACCTTCTATGTAGCCAACCTCGCCTCGGCGCTGCCTGCCCTGTTCCCCACGTCCAGCCGTTACAGCGGCATGGGCATCGCCTACAACTTCTCGGTGGCGATTTTCGGCGGGACGACGCCGTTCCTGATCCAGGGCCTGATCGAGGCAACAGGCAATGACATGGCCCCCGCCTACTACCTGATGGGCACGTCGATCATTGGCGCGGTCGCCATCTACTTCCTGGCCGAGTCCGCCCGCCGCCCGCTGCCGGGTTCCATGCCGAGCGTGGACACGGAAGAGGAGGCGCGGGAGCTTATCGCGTCCCAGCACTTCTCGCACTAGCCCCGGGCCCAAAACAGCAGTGTCCCCGTCGTGAAAACGACGGGGACACTTTTCATAACGGCACAGTTTTTATGGCGTCAAACAGGGCCGCTCAGGCAGCAAACAGGGCTGTCCGCACGGCCTTCTCAAAGCCGTCGACGTGGGCACGGGCCATCTCCCCCGCCCGGGCCTCGTCTCCGTCGATCACCGCCTCAAGCAGCTCGACGTGCTCGTGCACATGCCCGGAAAGGTTCGGCAGGCGGTCAAGCACCATGCACCAAATGCGCGTTGCCAGGTTGTCGTAACGGATCAGGGCGTCTTCCAGGTGCGGATTCGCCGCGGCAGCGTAGATTCCCTGGTGCACCCTGGCGTCCAGGCGCAGGGTCTCGACGACGGATGCACTGTTCACGTCGAAGGCCTTCACTTCCTCCACGATGAGGCGGAGGCGGTCCCGGGCGGCCGGGGTGGCCACGCGGGCAGCGCGGGAAGCCGCGAGGGGCTCCAGTTGTGCACGGATTTCCGAGATGAACGCGAGGTCCGTGACCTCCACGCGCGTTGCGAACGTGCCGCGCCGGGGATAGGTCACCACCAGCCGGTCCACTTCGAGACGCTTCAGGGCTTCCCGGACGGGGGTGCGCCCCACGCCGAGTTCCTTGGCGAGCCCCTCGTCGTAGAGGGGGTCACCGGGCCGGATCTCCAGGGTCAGCAGGCCGTCGCGGATCCGTTCGTAGGCCACATCGGCCAACGACCTCGAACCGCCGGCCTCCGTCGCCCCCAAAGCTTCAAACGCCACCGCTCCGCCTCTCCCGTGGGCCAACTATTGACCTCGTCCGCACACCAGTATACGCTGGCCATCACCCCTGATATATCAATAAGGTTATCAACCATATATCTGAAAGATTAGACATGACCGTTGTGGATACAGCCACAAATCCCAGCCCGGCGCCGCAGACGGCAGCCGCTGGAGAAACCAAGACCGGCAAGTTCGTGCTCACACTGTCGTGTGCCCAGCGCGCCGGCATCGTCCAGGCCGTAACCACGTTCCTGTTCGACCGCGGATTCAACATCGAAGAGCACCAGCAGTTCGACGACGGCCTCCGCCAGACCCTGCACCTGCGCACCGCCTTCTCCGGCGCAACTGGTTACGACCTTCAGAAGCTCGAAGAGGAGTTCCGGCCCATCGCGGAGCGCTTCGACATGAAGTTCGGCGTCCACGACGAGACCAAGCAGCGCGTTCTGGTGATGGTGTCCAAGTTCGGGCACTGCCTCAACGACCTGATTTTCCGCTGGCGGGGCGGCAGCCTGGGCGGCGACCTGGCCCTGGTGGTGTCCAACCACGAAACGCACCAGGCCATGGCCGAGGCCGCCGGCCTTCCGTTCGTGCACATCCCCGTAACGCCGGAAACCAAGCAGGATGCCGAGCGGCGCCTGCTCGAGCTCGTGGATGAGTACGACATCGACCTGGTCGTCCTGGCCCGGTACATGCAGGTGCTCTCCGATGACCTGTGCCGCTCCCTCGAGGGCCGGGCCATCAACATCCACCACTCCTTCCTGCCGGGATTCAAGGGAGCGCGCCCCTACCACCAGGCCTACGACCGCGGCGTCAAGCTGGTGGGCGCCACCGCCCACTACGTCACCGCCGACCTTGACGAGGGCCCGATCATCGAGCAGGAAGTCATCCGCGTCGACCACAGCTTCGGACCGACCACCCTGTCCACCATCGGGCAGGACGCAGAGGCCCTGGCACTGGCCCGCGCCGTCCGCTGGCACTGCGAGCACCGCGTGCTGATCGACCAGTCCAGCACCATCGTCTTCCGCTAAAGCAGCCATCCACAGGCCGCAGCAGCCCCCCTACCCACATCTGCAGGAGAAAACCCACATGGCATCCACGCCACGTATTGTCATCATCGGAGCCGGGATCGTCGGCACCAATCTGGCCGACGAGCTGGTCGCCCGCGGCTGGAACAACATCACGGTCCTGGACCAGGGGCCGCTGAACATGCCCGGCGGCTCCACTTCGCACGCGCCGGGCCTGGTCTTCCAGACCAACCCGTCCAAGACCATGGCATCCTTCGCCAAGTACACCGTGGAAAAGCTGCTGTCCCTGACCGAGGACGGCGTCAGCTGCTTCAACCAGGTGGGCGGCCTTGAAGTTGCCACCACCGAAACCCGCCTCGCGGACCTCAAGCGCAAGCTGGGCTACGCATCCTCGTGGGGCATCGAAGGCAAGATCCTCTCGCGTGAAGAATGCAAAGAGCTCTACCCGCTCCTGGACGAGGAGAACATCCTGGGCGGCCTGCACGTCCCCAGCGATGGCCTGGCACTCGCGGCGCGTGCCGTGCAGCTGCTGATCAAACGCACCGAGGCAGCCGGGGTCAAGTACCGCGGCTCCACCACCGTGACGGGCATTGAGCAGTCCGGACGGCGGGTCACCGGCGTGCAGACGGCCGACGGCGTGATCCCGGCCGACATCGTCATCTCCTGCGCCGGGTTCTGGGGCGCGAAGATCGGCGCGATGATCGGCATGTCCGTTCCGCTGCTCCCGCTGGCCCACCAGTACGTGAAGACCACCCCCGTTCCGGCCCAGAAGGGCAAGAACCAGCTTCCCAACGGGGCCCAGCTGCCGATCCTGCGCCACCAGGACCAGGACCTCTACTACCGCGAACACGGCGACCGCTACGGCATCGGCTCCTACGCCCACCGCCCCATGCCCGTCGACGTCGACACCCTCGGCACCTACGCCCCCGAGAGCGTCAGCGAACACAACATGCCCTCCCGCCTGGACTTCACCCTCGAGGACTTCCTGCCGGCCTGGGAGGCCACCAAGCAGCTCCTGCCCGCACTGGCGGAAAGCGAAATCGAGGATGGCTTCAACGGCATCTTCTCCTTCACCCCCGACGGCGGACCCCTCCTTGGCGAGTCCAAGGAACTCGACGGCTTCTACGTCGCCGAGGCCGTCTGGGTCACGCACTCCGCAGGCGTCGCCAAGGCCATGGCCGAACTGCTGACCACGGGCAAGTCCGAAACCGATCTGGGCGAGTGCGACATCACCCGCTTCGAAGACGTCCAGCTCACCCCCGAATACGTCAGCGAAACCTCGCAGCAGAACTTCGTAGAAATCTACGACGTCCTGCACCCCCTCCAGCCCAAGCTCTCCCCGCGCAACCTGCGCGTCAGCCCGTTCCACGCCCGGCACAAGGAACTCGGTGCGTACTTCCTGGAGTCCGGCGGCTGGGAACGGCCCTACTGGTTCGAATCCAACGCTGCCCTCCTGAAAGAGATGCCGGCCGATTGGCTGCCGCCGGCCCGGGACGCCTGGTCCAACATGTTCAGCTCGCCGATCGCGGCCGCTGAAGCGTGGAAGACCCGCACCGCCGTGGCCATGTACGATATGACGCCGCTCAAGCGCCTTGAGGTCTCCGGCCCGGGAGCGCTCAAGCTCCTGCAGGAACTCACGACGGCGGACCTGGACAAGAAGCCCGGCGCGGTCACCTACACGCTGCTGCTGGACCACGCCGGCGGCGTCCGCAGCGACATCACCGTGGCCCGCCTGGGCGAGGACACCTTCCAGCTCGGAGCCAACGGCAGCATCGACACCGCCTATTTCGAGAGGGCGGCGCGGCACCAGACCCAGAGCGGATCCGCTACTGACTGGGTCCAGGTGCGCGACACCACCGGCGGCACCTGCTGCATCGGCCTCTGGGGTCCGCTGGCCCGCGACCTGGTCGGCAAAGTCAGCGACGACGACCTCAGCAACGACGGCCTGAAATACTTCCGCGCCAAGAACGTCGTCATCGGCGGCATCCCCGTCACGGCCATGCGGCTGTCCTACGTCGGCGAACTCGGCTGGGAGCTGTACACCAGCGCCGATAACGGACAGCGTCTGTGGGATGCGCTCTGGCAGGCAGGACAGCCCCTTGGGGTGATCGCGGCAGGCCGGGCAGCATTCAGCTCGCTGCGGCTCGAAAAGGGCTACCGCTCCTGGGGCACCGACATGACCACCGAACACGACCCCTTCGAAGCCGGCCTCGGCTTCGCCGTGAAAATGTCCAAGGAAAGCTTTATCGGCAAGGGCGCACTCGAAGGCCGCACCGAAGAAGGCTCGGCCCGCCGGCTGCGCTGCCTCACCATCGACGACGGCCGGTCCATCGTCCTCGGCAAGGAACCCGTCTTCTACAAAGAACAGGCCGTCGGCTACGTCACCAGCGCCGCCTACGGCTACACCGTGGCCAAGCCCATCGCCTACTCCTGCCTGCCGGGTGATGTATCCGTGGGTGACTCGGTGGAGATCGAGTATTTCGGGCGCCGCATCACCGCGACCGTGACCGAAGAACCCCTGTACGACCCGAAAATGACCAGGCTCCGCGGCTAAACAGCCCGCAGGGCCCTCCGGGGGGCGCGCAGCCCGGCTCATCCTCGCAACGGGAGCCGGGCTGCGCGCAGCCCCCTTTCCGCGCATCTACCAGGCCCCAGCCTCTACCAAGCCCAGGAATGGACAAATGATCGGTTCAGAAACAATTAATGACTACCTCGGCAGGCTTGCCGCCCGGCAGCCCACCCCCGGTGGCGGGGCCGCCGCCGCGCTCCACGCCGCCCAGGGCGCGGCCCTGGTGGCGATGGTGGCAAGATTCAGCACCGGCGGCAAGTATGAGCAGCACGCAGAGACGACGTCCAGAATCATTGCCGCCGCCGACCAGCTTATCGGCGAGACCCTCGGCCTGGCCGACGCCGACGAAGCCGCCTTCAAGGCCGTGATCGCTTCCTACAAGCTGCCTTCCGAAAGCGACCCTGAGCGTGAAGCGAGGGCCGCCGCCATCGACGCCGCGCTTGGCCAGGCCGCCGAGCCGCCGGCCAGGCTGATCAGGCTGTCGGGCGCCGTCGTGGACCTCGCCGCCGAACTTCTCGATATAGCCAACCCGAATGTCATCAGCGACATTGCGGCGGCAGCCGATGCGGCCAGGGCAGCGGCGACCACCGCCCGGGTCAACATCGACATCAACGTCGTCGCCATCAAAGACGCCCAGGCACGCGCTGCACTGGCCGAACAGACTGACGGACTCGAAGAAAAAGTGGTGCTGGCGGCAGACTCGCTCTCACGCCAGGTACGGGAAAGGATCCTCCGATGACGGCAACTGTGCTCTCCGGCAAGCCGCTCGCCAAACTGATCCAGCAGCAGGCCGAGACCGAAGCCAAAGCCCTGGCCGAGGAGGGCACCAGCCCAACCCTCGCCGTCGTGGTTGCGACGGAGGACAGCTCCACGCACTGGTACGTGCGCTCCATCGAGCGCGCCGCGGAGGCCGCGGGCATCAACTGCAGAATCATCGACGTCGGCCACGACGCGACCGAACAGGTGCTCATCACGGTCTTGAAGGACCTCAGCGCGGAGCCTTCCGTCAACGGCATCATCCTGCAGACCCCCCTGCCCCAGGGCGTCAGGACCCAGGAGCTGGTCAAGTACATTTCCCCGGAAAAGGACATCGACGGCGCGAACCCGCTGAGCCTGGGGCTTCTGGCCGTCGGGGAACGTGCCTTCGCCCCGGCCACGGCACGCGCCGTGGTGGAAATCCTGGACCACTTCGAAATCCCGGTGGCCGGCCGCAACGTGGTGGTGGTGGGCCGATCGACAGTGGTTGGCAAGCCGCTGTCCCTGCTGCTGCTGCAGAAGGACGCCACCACAACCGTCTGCCACTCGAGGTCCGGCCCCCTCGGCAAATACACCAGGGCGGCCGACGTCGTGGTGGTTGCCGCAGGCCGCACCGGACTGCTCACCGGCACGGACGTTTCGGAACATTCAGTGGTCATCGATGTGGGAACGAATGTGCTCGATGACGGCTCACTCGTCGGCGACGTCGACGAAGCCAGTGTCAGTACGGTCGCCGCCGCGCTGACGCCGGTCCCCGGCGGTGTCGGCTCGGTCACCACCGCATTGCTGCTGCTCCACACCGTCGAGGCGGCACGGAGCCAGCTCCACGCCCGGACACCGCTCCTCACGCCGTGACCGCGGCACTGTCCGCACCCAGTACCGCGCCGGCGCCTGCGGGCACCAAGGTGGTGGCGGACTGGACCGCGCTGATCCCGGGTGATTTCGTCACGGTGCTGGAGCAGTACTCGGTCCGTCACACCGGCTGGATCGACGACCTGACGGCGGATGGCGGCATCCTGTGGCTGGTCCGCGCCTTCGGGGGCGGCCGCCGCATGTTCTGCCGCGAGAACGGCGACATCGTCACGGTTGAGGCTGCCTAGGCAAATCAGGGGCAGTGGAAAATCAGATGCCGCCACCCCTTCCGCTCTGATATATCTTTGAGATATATTTGGAATATCAGGGCGGCCGCTGATGGTGCGGAGCCCAAGCCCGCATCGTCAAGGGCATAAAGCCAGTTTCGTTTCCCGTAAACGGTGTTTCGGAGGCCTGAAATACCTGGGGAGGTAAGCGCCGAAGCACCGCTTTCGGGAAACGAACAGCGCCGGGCATTCCCGCTGCGGAACGCAGCTCACGCCAGCTCCAGGCGGCCGCCCTTTCAGCAAAGCCACTTCACCAACGAGGTAACCACCAGTGACAGCTCCAGCCCTTCAGACCATCGAGAGGCCGGGCACGGCCGCCGGGCGGGACACTCACGGAGAGCACACCTGGGCGGAAGCACGCCGTCTTGCCTTCGACTGCGCCGGCCCCCTCGGACCGGAGCGTGTCCCGTTGGCGGAGGCGAACGGGCGAACCCTGGCGGCCGACGTCGCCGCACTCCAGGAACTGCCCCACTATGCCTCCTCCGCCATGGACGGCTGGACGGTCAATGGCGAGGGCCCCTGGACGTTGACGGAACCGGGACAGCCGCTCCGCAGCGGAGAGGCCAGCCCGGTGGTCACCGGCGGCGTCATCCCTCCCGGCACCCAGGCGGTGCTCCGGGTCGAGAACGGACGCCTTGCCACCAACGCAGCCAACCAGGCCGTGCTGATGCTGGGCGACGGCGCGTCCCCCGGCGAGCCGCGCCCGGGCCAGCACATCCGCAGGTCCGGCGAGGAAGCGGCCGCCGGCGAGGTCCTGATCCCCGCCGGGACGGCCCTGAACCCCGCGCATATCGCCCTGGCCGCCGTCGCCGGCTTCGACCAGCTGGTGGTCCGCGGCAAGCCACTGGTCAAAATACTGGTGACCGGCTCGGAGGTGGTCACGGCAAGGATCCCCGCGCCGGGACAGGTCAGGGACGCCTTCGGGCCCCAGCTCAGCACCGTCATCCAGATGCTGGGAGGTGTCCCGGGGCCACTGGTCCGGATCGGGGACTCCTACGAGGAATGGCTCACGGCGCTCGGCGCCTCCGAAGCGCCGATGGGCCAATGGCCCGACGTCATCGTGACCACCGGCGGCACAGGGCGCTCGGGCGCGGACCATTTCCGCGATGCCGTGGCAGCGCTCGGCGGCCGGCTCCTCATCGACGGGATCGCTATGCGGCCCGGCCACCCCGTAGCCCTGGGCAAACTGCCCAACGGCCGGCTCGTCGTCGGACTTCCCGGCAACCCGCTCGCCGCCCTGATGGCCCTCTTCACCGTCGGCGGCCCGCTGCTGGCCGCCCTTGGCCACCAGCCGCTGCCCGGCGTCAGCCGGGTGCTGTGCGGCGCAAGCGTCGACGCCCACCGGGCGCCCACCCGGCTCATCCCGTTCCGCTGGGTCAACGGCATGGCGGATCCCGTCCAATTCACCGGCCCCGGAATGATGCGCGGACTGGCCAGCGCCGACGGCGTCATGGCGGTTCCGTCCCGCGGCGCCCAGCCGGGTGAGCCGGTTCCGGCATTTGCCCTCCCCTGGCGCCCGGCGCTGCAGCCGTCGCTTCCCGGCGACTTGGCCTGGGGAAACAATTTGGACTGGGGGAACAACTTGGACTGGGAGAACTAGGCCGTGGCACGCATGACCCAGCGCCGGAAGGTGCACCGCTACCTGCTGGACGGCTCCGAGGCAGCTCTGGAATTCCCTGTGCGGCTGCGCGAGGACGTGCTGGCGGCCGAAGAGCCGCTGGAGATCCGCTTCGGAAACCTGTCGTTTGCCGTGACGATGCGGACCCCCGGTGACGACTTTGACCTCGTGGCCGGCTTCCTCGTCTCGGAAGGCATCATCAGCAGCCAGGAGGATCTTGTATCGCTCCGCTTCTGCGCCGGCGAGGACGAAACCGGTCGGCAGACCTTCAACGTCGTCGAGGCGCAGTTCCGTCCCGGGCTGGTCCTGCCGGACACCGGCCGGCACGTTTACACCTCCAGCTCCTGCGGGATCTGCGGCAGCACCTCGATCGAGGCCGTCCGCAAGACGCTCAACCACGACGTGCACGAGGACCAACTGCGTGTGCCGGTCGACGTGCTCGCGCAGCTGCCCGAACAGCTGCGCGAAGCGCAGGCATTGTTCGACAAGACCGGCGGCGTCCACGCGGCCGGGCTGTTCAGGATCGACGACGGCGGGACAGCTGAGCTGCTCTGCCTCCGCGAGGATGTGGGCCGGCACAATGCAGTGGACAAGGTGATCGGGTGGGCGCTGCGCGAAGGGCTCCTGCCGCTGCGCGGAACCGTCCTGCAGGTCTCGGGCCGGGCGTCATTCGAGCTCGTCCAGAAGGCCGCCCTCGCCGGCATCCCGATCCTGGCCGCGGTCAGCGCGCCCTCAAGCCTGGCGGCGGACCTCGCCGCCGACACCGGCGTAACCCTGGTGGGCTTCAGCCGGGGCAAGAGCCTCAACGCGTACGTGGGCCAGGAACGGCTGGCACCCGCGCTGACCCAGCACAAGCTTCCTGCAAACGTAAATGACAAGTAATTAGGAAATAGGAGAACAATGACTGCCATTTCAACGACCCAGTCAGGTGCCCCGGTCACGTCCGACGCGCATTCGAAGGCTGTCGGCGCTGACGGCGCGATCATCCTCACGGACCACTACCTGGTGGAAAAGCTCGCCCAGTTCAACCGCGAGCGGGTCCCGGAGCGCGTGGTGCACGCCAAGGGCGGCGGCGCGTTCGGCACGTTCAAGGCCACCGAGGACATCTCCAAGTACACCAAGGCCGCGTTCCTGCAGCCCGGCGTCGAGACCGAGATGCT
The DNA here is from genome assembly GCF_042790555.1 of Arthrobacter sp. NPDC056727. NCBI lineage: Bacteria > Bacillati > Actinomycetota > Actinomycetes > Micrococcales > Micrococcaceae > Arthrobacter > Arthrobacter sp. NPDC056727. Next base: position 45,149 of record NZ_JBHTZA010000021.1, read on the forward strand.
GATCCGTTTCTCCTCCGTCGCGGGCGAGAACGGCTCCCCCGACACCTGGCGTGACCCCCGCGGGTTCGCGGTGAAGTTCTATACCACCGAGGGCAACTACGACCTCGTGGGCAACAACACCCCGGTGTTCTTCATCCGCGACGGCATCAAGTTCCCGGACTTCATCCACTCCCAGAAGCGCCTGCCGGGCACGCACCTGCGTGACGCGGACATGCAGTGGGACTTCTGGACCCTGTCCCCGGAGTCCGCCCACCAGGTCACCTTGCTGATGGGTGACCGCGGCCTGCCCGCCTCCTGGCGCGAAATGCAGGGCTACGGCTCGCACACCTACCAGTGGATCAACGCCGAGGGTGAGCGGTTCTGGGTCAAGTACCACTTCCACTCCAACCAGGGCGTCAAAAACATCACCGGCGAACAGGCCGAGGCCCTCGCCGGCTCGGACGCGGACTTCTACATCCGCGACCTGTCCGAAAACATCGAAGCCGGCAACCTGCCCTCCTGGGACCTGCACGTCCAGGTCATGCCCTACGAGGACGCCAAGACCTACCGGTTCAACCCGTTCGACCTGACCAAGGTCTGGCCCCACAGCGATTACCCGCTGATCAAGGTCGGCACCATGGAACTGAACCGCAACCCGGAGAACTACTTCGCGCAGATCGAACAGGCCACCTTCGCGCCGTCGAACTTCGTGCCCGGCATCGCCGCGTCCCCGGACAAGATGCTCCAGGCCCGCATCTTCTCCTACGCCGACGCGCACCGCTACCGGGTAGGCACCAACCACGCCCAGATCCCCGTGAACCAGCCCAAGAACACGGTCAACAACTACAGCCAGGACGGCGCCGGACGCTACCTGTTCAACGCCCCCACCGTCCCGGTCTACGCACCGAACACGTTCGGCGGCCCCGCTGCTGTTGACAGCGATGTTGTCGGCGGCGGCTGGGAGAACGACGGCGCACTCACCCACGCCGCACACTCCCTGCACGCCGAGGACGGCGACTTCGTCCAGGCCGGTGCCCTCTACCGCGAGGTCTACAACGACGCCGAGAAGGCCCGCTTCCTGGACACCATCACCGGTGCCGTGGGCGGCGTCAAGCGCGCCGACATCAAGGAACGCGCCATCGCGTACTGGACCAACGTTGACGCCGAACTCGGCGCCAAGCTCCGCGCCAACCTCGGTGCAGCACCCCTCTCCGACGCCGAAGCCGCCAACAAAATCGGCTAACGCCACCCGGCAAACACCAAGGAACCCCGCCACGGCAACAGCCGCGGCGGGGTTCCCTGCGTTTGGAGGATTTGTGTCCGCGATCCAAACGTTGTGTTCAGGAAAATGACGCCCGGGATCAGTCTCAGTCTAGGATCGGAAGTGTGAACCAGGCGGAACGGCGCAGCGCCTGACCGCTGGTCACGGCGACAGACCGGGAGCACCGCTGATGGCTGCAAGAGACGAACAACGGACTGACAGGGATCCGGACGCCCAGGGCGGAGGCGTCCAGTCGGTCGACCGCGCCCTCCAGATCCTGGAGATCCTGGCCCGGGACGGGCACGCAGGCGTCAGTGAAATCGCCGAGGAAATGGGGGTCCACAAGTCCACCGTTTCGCGGCTTGTGGGATCGCTGGTATCCCGGGAGATCGTGCGGCAGAACCACGACCGGGGCAAGTACCAGCTGGGCTTTGGCATCCTGCGCCTGGCCAGTTCGATTCCCGGCCGGCTGAGCCTGGTCCACGAGGCACGCCCCACTCTGGAGAGCCTCGCGGACCAATACAAGGAAACCGTCAACCTCGCCGTCCTGCGCTCCAATTTCGCGGTGAACGTGGACCAGGCCATGGGCCCGTCCACGCTTGCCACCTCCGACTGGGTGGGCAGCCTCACGCCACTCCATGCCACCTCCAGCGGCAAGGTGCTGCTGGCAGCGTTGCCGGTGGAGGAACGGTCCCGGATCCTCGACGCCACGGGCCTGCCGGCCCGCACGCCGCGGACCATTACGGACCGGGACACCCTGGAGAAGCAGCTCCTCGACGTTTCCCACGACGGCTACGCCGTCGTGCACGAGGAATTCGAGATCGGCCTGACCGCCATTGCGGTGCCCATCTACAACCACTTCGGGACGGTTATCGGGTCCGTCAGCATCTCCGGCCCCGCCTTCCGCTTCGACCCGGAAAACACGCCAGGGCTGATCGAGGGCCTCAAGGAAGCCGGCCTGGTCATCAGCGGAAAGATGGGCTACACCCACCGGTGACGGCAGCCGCTTAAATGGCTGAGCCTGCCGAAACCGTGGTTTCGGCAGGCTCAGCCATCAGGCTAGGGCTTTAGGAGGCCGGGGTTGCGGTCTCTTTGCGCTGCAGGGTCTCAGCCCGTTCCTCCAGCGGCGGGGTGTCCGCGGTGAGGCCCAGCAGGGCTTCTCCGGACAGCGGGACGTCGCCCACCTTTTCCTGGACCCAGTCGTGGAATGCACCGATGTGGTGTTCGCTGGGGACGAGCACGCCGCCCTTCGCGTAGGACTTGGAGGCCATGCCCGGCTGGCAGCGTTCGCACGCGTCGAAGTCCTGCATGTTCACGCGGTGGAACAGCTCCACGGAGGCACTGACGTCCTTGCCGGACTCCACCACGGAGGGCAGGTACAGCCAGTCGCATTCGACGATGGTGTGGTCTGCGGACATCGGGAACATGCGGTGGATGATCACGTGGTCGGGGACCAGGTTCACGAACACGGTCGGCTTGATGGTGATCGCGTAGTAGCGGCGGTCCTGGTCCTCGGCCACGCCCGGGATCAGGTCCAGGCCCTCGGAGCCGTCGACGGTGAAGCCCTTGATGTCCTCACCGAACTCGGCGCCGTGGCCCACGAAGTACTGTGCGGCCAGGCCGTCAGCGAACTCCGGCAGGACCTCGGTCAGCTCCGGGTGGATGGTGGCGCAGTGGTAGCACTCCATGAAGTTCTCAATGATGAGCTTCCAGTTGGCCTTGACGTCGTAGCGGATGCGGCGGCCCACGGACAGGTTGGCCACGTCGTAGCCGTCAATGGCGTGCACGTTGCCCAGGCGTTCCTCGATCGCGCCCATCACTTCTTCTTCGAAGGACGGCGGCTCCTCGGCCAGGCAGACCCACACGTAGCCCAGGTATTCGCGGATGTGGACCTTGGACAGGCCGTACTCGTCGCGGTCGATGTCCGGCATCTTGGTCAGGTTCGGGGCGGCGATCAGCTTGCCCTCGAAGTCATAGGTCCAGGCGTGGTACGGGCACTGGAAGTTGCGGGCGGCTTCGCCCTTTTCCTCCATGCACAGCTTCACGCCGCGGTGCCGGCAGACGTTGTAGAAGGCGCGGATCTCGCCCTTGCGGGTCCGCGAGATCAGCACGCTTTCGCGGCCGATCTGCACCGTCTGCCATGCCCCGGGCTTGTCCAGGTCCGAGGAGCGGATCGCGCAGAACCACATCTGCTCGAAAATGCGCTCCTGCTCGGCCCGGAAGATCGCCGGATCGGTGTACAGATGGCCGCCCAGCGTCGGGATCAGGCTCGGGGTGGATACCTCAACAGACAATTTGTTCTCCTAACAAAACAACACAAACAACACGAATGACAAGAAGAGTTGGGGCTAAAGCCCCGCTGCGGCTCCGGCAAGGGCGGGTTCGCCCGCCGGAGTCAAAACTGAAGGCACGACGGCGGCAGCCGGCTTGGGTGCGGACGGCACCAGGCTCCTGCGCCACTTGGTGAACAGCCGTGGCTGGTTCATGCCCAGGACGGCGACGGGAACATCATCCCGGTAGTAGACGGCCAGCAGGCTATGCTCGGCGGCATCGCCCGCTTCGACGTCCAGGCGGTCGTAGCCGGCGGAGTGGCCGGCGAACTGGATCTTCACCCCGTGCTGGTCCGACCAGAAGTACGGCGGCTTCAGCGGCTGCGCCGGGGCGTCGTCATCGAGCAGGCCCTGGACCGCCAGTGCCGCCCGCTCCAGGGCTCCCGTCCAGTGCTCCACGCGGCGGTGCTTGTCGAGGGCAGCGTCAAACCATGCGGCGCAGTCGCCCACGGCCACGATGCCCGGAACGTTGGTGCGCCCCATCGCATCGCACAGCACACCGCCGTCGACCTCCACGCCGGAACCGGCGAGCCATTCGACATTCGGCTCCGCGCCGATGCCCACCACCACAACGTCTGCGGCGACATAGGTACCGTCGGCCAGCCGGAGACCGGTCACGTTCCCTTCGCCTGAATAAAAGTCTTCGATGACTGCCGAGGAGATGAGCCGGACACCCTTGGTGGTGTGCAGGCCGCCCACCACCGAACCCATCTCCATGCCCAGCTGGGCGGCGAACGGCACCGGCTTGGTGTCCACCAGCGTCACGTCCATCCCGCGGGACGCGGCGGACGAGGCAACCTCGGCGCCGACGAAGCCAGCCCCGATGACGGCCATTTTGCTTCCCGGCACCAGTTCCGGCGCCAGGCTTTGCGCATCGGCGAGGGTGCGCAGCGAGAAGACGTTGCTCAGGCCGGCCAGGGCCGGCAGCTGCCGGGCACGTGCGCCGGTGGCGATGACGATGCCGTCAGCCTGGACAACCTGGCCGTTGGCCAGGCCAATGGTCTTCGACGACGCGTCCAGGGACACGGCACCCCCGCCGAGGAGCCACTCGGCGTCGAGGCCGTCAGTTTCGGTCTCCAGGGACAGGTCCTCGGCCGTGATGGTTCCCAGCAGGAAGTCCTTGGAGAGCGGCGGCCTGTCGTACGGACGGTGCTCCTCATCGCCGATGATGACGAGCCGTCCGGTGAAGCCTTGGGCGCGGGCTGCCCGCGCGGCGGAGAGACCAGCCAGGGAAGCTCCCACGATCGCAAGCGTCTGCATATATACACCCCTCTTTCTATTGCTTCTAGCGCAACAACAATCGCTATATGCAACAGAGTGATCCATGCCACCGTCACTGTCAAGGGGGTAGTGACTCATTAAAGAAGGGCCGCGTAATCGGGCCCTCAGCTCTTGACAAAAGTGTGTGATGGAAAGCACGCTGTTGCATATTACGACGGCTGTTGAACTATACGGAACAAGCCGCCGACAGGATCCATATACCTTCCACACAAGAAAAGAGGCCCCCCATGCACAAGGCATGCCCGCTCAGCGAACTGGCACCAGGGGAAGCCCTGCGCTTGAACACCGCGCCGCCCATCGCCGTTTTTCACACCGAAGAGGGCGAGCTGTTCGCCATCGACGACACCTGCACCCACCAGGACGCCTCGCTGACCGACGGCTGGGTGGAAGGCTGCGAGGTCGAATGCCCGCTGCACGCGTCCAAGTTCAATCTCCGGACCGGCCAGGTTGACGCACCGCCGGCCAAACTCCCCGTCCGTACACACGAAGTCCAGGTTGTTGACGGCGACATCATGGTCATCGAGTCCGACGAAGCGCCCAACCTTCCCCCGGGCCTGACAGTCAACGGCCACATCTAACGCCAGCCCGTCCGGTGGCCAAAGCAGCGCGGCTTGGGCCACCTCCGCAACCGCAGCGACGTCTGCACCAACCCAGGAGACAACCCTTGTCCACACTCCTTGAAGGCGCCCCCGCAGTCGCCGCCACCGCCGCCGCCAAAACCGGCACTCCGGCCAAAGCCCGCACCGCCGAGTTTGTCCTCACGCTGGCCTGCCCCGAACGGCCGGGCATCGTCCGGGCCATCACCACGTTCCTGGCCGACCGCGGCTTCGACATCGTGGAGCACCAGCAGTTCGACGACCACGTCAGCGGCAACCTCTACCTGCGCACCGCCTTCACCCAGAGCAGCGCCGCCAACGACGCCGGCCAGCAGACTGCCGAAAGCCTCACCTCCGAGTTCGCCGCCATCGCCGGCGAGTTCGGCATGGACTTCAGCATCCACGACGGCCGCCCGCAGCGGCTGCTGGTGATGGTGTCGAAGTTCGGCCACTGCCTCAATGACCTCATCTTCCGGTGGCGGGCCGGCAGCCTGGGTGCGGAGATCGCCGTCGTGGTTTCCAACCACGAGGACCTGCGGCCCATGGCCGAGGCGGCCGGGCTGCCCTTCATCCACGTGCCGGTAACGGCAGCCACCAAGCCGGAAGCTGAGGCCCGCCTGCTGGAGCTGGTGGCCGAATACGACGCCGACCTTGTGGTGCTGGCCCGCTACATGCAGGTGCTGTCCGACGATCTGTGCACGAAGCTGCGCGGACGCGCCATCAACATCCACCACTCGTTCCTGCCCGGGTTCAAGGGCGCGAAGCCGTACCACCAGGCCTACGACCGCGGAGTGAAGATGGTCGGCGCCACGGCCCACTACGTCACCGGCGACCTCGATGAAGGTCCCATCATCGAGCAGGAAGTCTTCCGGGTGGACCACGCCCTCGACCCCGACGCACTGGTGACAGTGGGCCGGGACGCGGAGACCCAGGCGCTCTCCCGCGCGGTGAAGTGGCACTGCCAGCACCGCGTCCTGCTCAACAAGACCCGCACCGTCGTATTCCGCTAATTTTCCGCTAACGCGAACCAGGAGAACCACACACCATGAGCGCATCACCACGCGTCGTCATCATCGGGGCCGGCATCGTCGGCACCAACCTCGCGGACGAGTTGTCCAGCCGCGGCTGGAACAACATCACCGTCGTCGAGCAGGGCCCGCTGGAACTGGCCGGCGGTTCCACGTCGCACGCCCCCGGCCTGGTGTTCCAGAACAACCCGTCCAAGACCATGACGGAATTCGCCACGTACACGGTCAACAAGCTGCTCTCCCTGAGCAAGGACGGCCAGTCCTGCTTCAACCAGGTGGGCGGCCTGGAACTGGCAACCACCCCCGAGCGCCTGGCTGACCTGAAGCGCAAGATGGGTGTGATGAGCTCCTGGGGCGTCGAAAGCCGGATCGTCGACGCCGACGAATGCGAAAAGATCTACCCGCTGCTGAACACCGGCAAGCTCACCGGCGGCCGCGAGGTCCTGGGCGGCCTGCTCATCCCCACCGACGGGCTGGCCCTGGCTGCCCGTGCGGTGCAGCTGCTGATCGAGCGCTCCCGTGAGCGCGGCGTGACCTACCTCGGCTCCACCGCCGTCACCGGCATCAGCCAGTGGGGCGGCAAGGTCACCGGCGTCGAGACTTCCTCCGGCGTGATTCCTGCCGACATCGTGGTCTCCTGCGCAGGCTTCTGGGGCCGTGAGCTCGGCAAGATGATCGGCCTCGAGGTGCCGCTGCTGCCGCTGGCCCACCAGTACGTCGTCAGCACTCCCCTTGCCGAACTCGAGGGCGTCAACGAGCTTCCAAAGGGCGCCAGCAAGCCCATCCTCCGCTACCAGGACAAGGACCTGTACTACCGCGAATGGGGCAACCGCATCGGCATCGGCAGCTACGCGCACCGCCCGATGCCGGTGGACATGACCGCCCTGCCCAAGGTCACCGCCGAGGAAATGTCGGACCACCGCATGCCCTCGCGCCTGGACTTCACCCTGGAAGACTTCGTCCCCGCGTGGGAAGACAGCCAGGACCTGCTGCCGGCACTGCGCAGCGCCGCCATCGAGGACGGCTTCAACGGCATCTTCTCCTTCACCCCCGACGGCGGCCCGCTGATCGGCGAAGCGCCGGACCTCTCCGGCTTCTTCGTTGCCGAGGCCGTGTGGGTGACGCACTCCTCCGGCGTGGCCAAGGCCGTGGCCGAGCTGCTCACCGAAGGCCGCTCCCGCACCGACCTGCACGGCACCGAGCTCACCCGCTTTGAGAAGGTGCAGACGTCGGACGACTACGTCAGCGAGACCTCGCAGCAGAACTTCGTGGAGATCTACGACGTCATGCACCCGCTGCAGCCCAAGGAATCCCCGCGGGACCTGCGCGTCAGCCCGTTCAACGTCCGGCAGAAGGAACTCGGCGCTTTCTTCCTGGAGTCGGCCGCGTGGGAGCGTCCGCACTGGTTCGAGGCCAACCGCCCCCTGCTGGAGGAACTGCCGGCGGAATGGCAGACGCCGGAGCGCGAACCCTGGGCGGCCATGTTCTCCTCCCCCATTTCGGCGGCCGAAGCGTGGAAGACGCGTACCGCCGTCGCGCTTTACGACATGACGCCGCTGAAGCGGCTGGCCGTCAACGGTCCCGGCGCCCAGGCGCTGCTGCACCGGCTGAGCACCGGCAACATCGCCAAGAAGCCCGGAGCAGTCACCTACTGCCTGCTGCTGGAGCACGACGGCGGCATCCGCAGTGACGTGACCGTGGCCCGGCTCGGGGAGGAAGACTTCCAGCTCGGCGTGAACAGCAACGTGGACTTCGACTACCTGCGCGTTGAGGCCCGCAAGCAGTCGGCCGCCGATCCGGCCAAGTGGGTGCACGTCACCGACATCACGGGCAGCACCTGCTGCATCGGCCTGTGGGGCCCGCTGGCCCGCGAGGTCATCGGCAAGGTCAGCAGCGACGACCTCACCAACGACGGCCTGAAGTACTTCCGCACCAAGGAAATCAACGTGGGCGGCATCCCCGTCACGGCCATGCGCCTGTCCTACGTGGGCGAACTCGGCTGGGAGCTGTACACCACCGCCGAATACGGCCTCAAGCTCTGGGACCTGCTGTTCGAGGCCGGCCAGGAACACGGCATCATCGCCGCCGGCCGCGGGGCCTTCAACAGCCTGCGCCTGGAGAAGGGCTACCGCCTCTGGGGCACGGACGTGACCACCGAGCACCACCCGTACCAGTCCGGCCTGGGCTTCTCCGTGGCGAAGGACAAGGAAGGCTTCGTGGGGGCCGAGGCCCTGGCTGTGTTGAAGCAACAGCCGGCCGAGAAGGTGCTGCGCTGCCTGACGGTCGACGACGGCACGTCCATCGTGCTGGGCAAGGAACCTGTGTACGTGGACGGCGTAGCCTCCGGTTACGTCACCAGCGCCGCGTATGGCTACTCGATCCGCAAGCCAATCGCCTATGCCTGGCTGCCGGCCTCTGTCTCCGAGGGCGACGCCGTGGAGATTGAGTACTTCGGCACCCGCGTGGCCGCCACGGTCAGCGCCGAGCCGCTGTTCGACCCCGGCATGGAGCGCCTCCGCGGCTAATTCCATCGCGGGACTGTCCCGACCCTGATTGAAGAAAGTTCGACGGCGACACACCGGTAAGCCCGGAGTGTCGCCGTCGTTCTTGGTTCATGAAGGGTCAGGACGGCGGGCCGTCCGCCGGCACCTGACGCTGACCTTGCGTCACACAACGCGGCGGCATCGGATCCGGACAGGCAACGCCCTACCCTTGACAGGTGACACTGACTAAATTCCGCACCGCCGCCGCGAGCTCCCTCGCCGCCGCCGGTCTCCTGTTTACCCTCGCCGCCTGCTCCACGCCGGCCGCCACCCAGCCGACCACCTCTGCCCCGGCTGCCACCGCAACGGCTACCGCCAGCGCCGCCTCCGAATCCAGCGCCGCCTCCGAGCCCTGCGCGGGCGTGAAGGTCATCGTCGACTCGGGCGCCCTGAAGCAGTCCGCCGCGAATGTTGGCCCCGTCTGCGTCCCCGCGGACGGCCCGGTTCTCGCTTCCAAGGTGCTCGACGAGGCCAAGGTGAAAACCGAGGGCACGGACGCATACCCCAAGGAACTGGTGTGCCGCGTGAACGGCGTTCCCGCCGCAGACGCCGACATCACCCACAAGGGGGGCACGTACCGGGAAGAATGCAAGAAGATGCCCGCCGCTTTCGCCTACTGGTCCCTTTGGGTTAAGCCCGCCTCCGGCGCTTGGGCATACGCGCAGGAAGGCCTCGCCACACTGAAGGTCAGCCCGGGCCAGAGCCTGGAACTGCTCTACACCGTCGACGGCGCACCGGCCGCACCCACGGCGTGACCTTCCGACCCGCGCCGCTACGCGCAGGGGCGGCTCTCGCCGTCGTCTTCATTGCGGCGCGGGTCGTCTACCGCATCCTTTTCAACGGGGCGGGCATTGGTGACACGGTTCTGCTCGACATACCGCCGATCCAACTGCCTGCCCCGTACGCCCATGTGGTCCTCTTCGGCCCGGTAACAGCACAAGGCCTGGAGGCGGCGGTCCTGTCCGCCCTGCCGATTGCGGGCATGATCTTCGGTTTCGGCCTGCTCAACGCCTGGGTGGACGTGGCCCGCGGTTTCATGTTCCTGGCCCGGGGTGGCCCCATGCAGGGCATAGCCCGGATGCTTGTGGTGGGCTGGGCGGCGCTCCCGGCGCTCTCCGACGCCGTGACCTCCGTGCGCCTGGCCTTTCGGCTGCGGGGCGAACGCTTCGGACCCCGCGCGCTTGTTCCCGTGCTTGAGCGCACCCTCGAGCACGCCGGCCGGGTCGCCGCGGCCCTGGAGCTGCGCGGCTTCGCGAGCCGGGCAGCACACCGGCCCGACGGCGGCAATGAAGCACCGTTGCTCGTCCGGGACGCACAATTCCGCATTGGTGACGCGCGGGTGCGCGTCACCGGATTATCGCCGTCGAACGGGTCAATCACAGTCATCACCGGGCCGACCGGCTCCGGCAAGTCCACGGTCCTGCGAGGCATCGCAGGCCTCCTCTCACACGTTGACGGCGGAGAAATTTCCGGCACGGTGCGCATCGCCGGAACTGACCGCGCCACTACCCCGCCGCGCGATACCGCCCGCCTCATTGGCGTCGTGTTGCAGAACCCGCGCGCCGCATTCGCCACCACCCGGGTCCGCGACGAGATCGCCCTCGCGCTCGAACTGCGGGGCGTGGCATCCGGTCCCGCCAAAGCCCGGGTTGCGGAGGTCGCAGAACGCATCGGTGTTTCGATGCTTCTGGACCGGACAATCAGCACCCTTTCGGCGGGCGAGGCAACGCTCGTCGCCATCGCCGCCGCGGTGGTGGAGCACCCTGTCCTGCTCCTTGTCGATGAGCCGCTGGCCGACCTCGATACCGCGGCGCGCGAACGCGTCATCGCCGTACTCGATGCCCTGGCCTGCGAAGAGGATGTCTGCGTCATCGTGGCGGAGCACCGGGCGGAGCAGCTGGTACCCGTGGCCGACTTCTGGTGGGCGCTCGACGACGGCGAGCTGGTGCCCTGCGCCGCACCTTCCGTATCGGTCCCCGTTGTTGCCCGTTCGACACCGGCACACCCAGCTGAGCGGCCGGCGAAACACCCGGCGGATCGCCCGCCCGTGCTGACGGCGAAAAACCTCTCGGTGCACCGCGGGGGCAAGCCGCTGGTGCGCGACGCATCCTTCACCCTGAACCGCGGTGAAATCGTAGCCCTGGTGGGGCCGAACGGGGCCGGGAAGTCGTCCCTCCTGGTGGCGCTCGCCCTGGGTGAAGGCACGACCGGTGAGAGCCCACTGGGTGAAGGCGCACTCGACGGCGGGCGCGTAGCCCTCGTCCCGGACGCCTCAGACGACCTCTTCACCAGGGACACGGTCGCAGCGGAGCTCCGTGCGGCAGACCGACGCCGGGCGCGCGCCGGGCATCGGTCACAGCGGCGCCGCTCCGGCAACACCCCACTTCCCCCAGTGGCCGCGGAGTCACGCCTTGCCCGTCTTCGGGGCGGCGTGCGGATGCCCATCGGAAACGAGCATCCCCGGGACCTCTCGGCGGGCGAGCGCAGGATCCTTGCCATCGCGCTGCAGACCATGGACGATCCCCAGGTGCTCCTGATCGATGAACCGACCCGCGGACTCGATCCTGCAGCGCGCGCGGCGGTCTCGGCGGCGCTGCGGGCCGCCGCGGAAGCCGGCGCGGCGGTCCTGATCGCCACGCACGACCACGGTTTCGCCCACGGCCTTGGTGCCCGGGTCCTCCCCATGCGCGACGGCGTCGCCCCCTCCCCCGCGGCAGAAGCCGCACCGGCAAGCGCTGCCATACCCAAGCGAATCGCCGCACCACGGGCAGGCGGCCGGCGGACAGACCTTCCGGCTGCGGAAAAGCGCCGCCACATCCGGATGCCACGGGCGGCCGAGCTCACAGTTCTCGCGGTTGCAAACCTCGTGGCGCTCGGAGCATTCTGCTGGCCGCTGCTGGCTGCGGCCCTCCCGGAGGATGCGGCCGCTGCCGTCCCCTATGCGGCGCTGGCCATGGCGCCCCTTGCCGTCGTCGCCGTCGTGGTCTCCCTCGACGGCTCGGTCCGCTCCGCACACACGGTCGCGTTGCTCGGTGTCCTGGCCGCCATCGGTTCGGTGGTGCGGGTGGCGAGTACCGGCGTCGGGGGCGTTGAAGCAGTCTTTATCCTGCTGATCCTGGCCGGCCGCGCCTTCGGTGCCCGTTTCGGCCTCCTCCTCGGGGCCGCCACCATCGCCGTCTCCAGCGTCTTGTGGGGCGGCGTCGGGCCCTGGTCGCCGTTCCAGATCTTCGCCTGCGCCTGGGTGGGCGCCGGGGCCGGCCTGCTCCCCCGCCGGGTGCGCGGGCGAGCCGAGCTGTGGATGCTGTGCGGCTACGGCGCGGTGGCATCCTATGTGTTCGGCCTGCTGACCAACCTGTGGTTCTGGCCCTTCGCGGTGGGCGCCGGCACCGGCATCTCCTACGTTCCCGGAGCTCCGCTGGGCACCAACCTCAGCAGCTTCATACTCTACTCGCTGCTGACCTCGACGGCGGGATGGGACACCCTGCGTGCCGTCACCACGATCATCGGAATCAGTGTGGTGGGGCGGGCAGTTCTTGCCGCACTGCGGCGGGTGAAGCCGGTCTCCGGCGTGGGCGGGCAAGCCGCGCAGGCTCAGTCCGCCCCGGCCCTGTCCATCTAGGCCAAAGACCGGCTTCGGCTCACACCTTGAAGTACTTCGCCTCCGGGTGGTGGAAGACGAACGCGTCGGTGGACTGTTCGGGGTGCAGCATCAGCTCATCGCTGAGGACCACGCCCATCCGCTCCGGATGCAGCAGTTCCACCACCTTGCGGCGGTCCTCCATGTCCGGGCACGCGGGGTATCCGAGCGAGAACCGGGCACCGCGGTAGTCGAGCTTGAACAGGCCTGCCTTGTCCTTCGGCTCCTCGGACGCGAAGCCCAGCTCCGAGCGGATGCGCGCATGCCAGAACTCTGCGAGCGCCTCCGTGAGCTGCATGACCAGGCCGTTGAGCTCGTAGTAGTCGCGGTAGTGGTCACCGGCGAAGAGCTTGGCAGTCACCTGATCGACGTTGCCGCCGGCGGTGACCAGCTGCACCGGCAGGACGTCGATCTGCCCCGACTCGCGCGAGCGCACGAAGTCGGCGAGGCACAGGTGCCGGTCGCGGCGCTGGCGCGGGAAGTCGAAACGCAGCCGCTCGGTGCCGAGCGGGCCGCCTGATCCGCCGTCGGGGGCGAGCAGGCCCGCGGTGCCTAGGACGCCGTCGCGGTCCTCCCCGTGGTGCAGCACCACCACCTGTTCGCCCTCGGAGACCACCGGGAAATAGCCGTACGCGACGGACGCGTCGAGCATTCCCTCGCCGAGGATGCGGTCCATCCAGTAGCGCAGGCGCGGCCGGCCCTCGCGTTCCACCAGTTCCTCGTACGAGGCGCCGTCCTCGCCGCGGCCGGGCTTGAGCCCCCACTGCCCCATGAAGGTGGCACGTTCGTCGAGGAAAGCACCGAAGTCGTGGAGCGAGACACCGCGCACAATGCGGGTGCCCCAGAACGGCGGCGACGGCACGTGGTTGTCGGCGGCGACGTCGGAACGGCCCGGCATCGCCTCCGGCTCGGTCACCTTGAACTTCGGGCCGCCTTTATGGATACGCTTCTTCAGGGCGGGCAGTCCCACCTCCGCAGCGTCAGCGCCGCGGGCAACCTGCACCAGCGGCTCCATGAGGGACAAGCCCTCGAAGGCGTCCTTCGCATAGCGGACCTCGCCCTCGAACTGTCCTGCCAGGTCCTGCTCCACGTAGGCGCGGGTCAGGGCCGCGCCGCCGAGGATGATCGGCCACCGCTTCGCCAGGCCGCGTGACTGCAGTTCCTCGAGGTTCTCCTTCATCACGACGGTGGACTTCACGAGCAGGCCGGACATGCCGATCACGTCGGCGTCGTGTTCCTCGGCCGCGGCGATGATGTCGGCGATCGGCTGCTTGATGCCGAGGTTGATCACCTTGTAGCCGTTGTTGGTGAGGATGATGTCCACCAGGTTCTTGCCGATGTCGTGCACATCGCCGCGCACGGTGGCGATCACCATCGTGCCCTTGCCCGACGCGTCCGATTTCTCCATGTGCGGCTCGAGCAGGGCGACCGCGGTCTTCATCACCTCGGCGGACTGCAGCACGAACGGCAGCTGCATCTCGCCGGCACCGAAGCGCTCGCCCACCACCTTCATGCCCTCGAGCAGGTAGTCGTTGATGATGCCGAGCGGGGTCAGTCCCTCGGCGCGGGCCAGGTCCAGGTCCTCTTCGAGGCCCTTGCCTTCGCCGTCGATGATGCGCCGCTCCAGGCGTTCGCCGGTGGGGAGCGCCGCAAGTTCGGCGGCGCGCTGGTCCTTCAGCGCTGCGGTGTCGACGCCGGCGAACAGGTCCAGCATGCTGGCCAGCGGGTCGTACGTCAGGTTGCCGTCGGCGTCGTATTCGCGGCGGTCCCAGACGAGGTCCAGGGCCACCTTGCGCTGGTCCTCCGGCAGTGAAGCGAGCGGCACGATCTTGGCCGCGTCGATGATGCCGCTGGTCAGGCCGGCCTGCACAGCCTCGTGCAGGAACACCGAGTTCAGGACGATCCGCGCTGCCGGGTTCAGGCCAAAGGACACGTTCGAGACGCCGAGGGTGGTTTGGATGCCGGGGTACTTCGTGGTGATCTGGCGGATGGCTTCGATCGTTTCGATGGCGTCCCGGCGGGTTTCCTCCTGGCCGGTGGCGATGGGGAACGTCAGGGCGTCGACGATGATGTCCTCGACCCGCATCCCCCATTCGCCCACCAGGGCGTCGACGAGGCGCGAGGCGATGGCCACCTTGCCGTCGGTGGTGCGGGCTTGGCCCTGCTCATCGATGGTCAGGGCGATCACGGCGGTGCCGTGTTCCTTCACAAGCGGCATGATGCGCGCGAAGCGGCTGTTGGGGCCGTCCCCGTCCTCGTAGTTGACGGAGTTGACCACCGGGCGTCCGCCGATGAGTTCGAGCCCGGCCTGCAGGACGGGCGGTTCCGTGGAGTCGATGACGAGCGGGAGCGTGGAGGCCGACGCGAAACGCGAGACGACCTCCTTGATGTCGGCCACGCCGTCGCGCCCCACGTAGTCAATGCAGACGTCGAGCAGGTGCGCGCCGACGCGGACCTGCTCGCGGGCAATGTCGACGCAGTCGTCCCAGCGCTCGTCGAGCATCGCCTGGCGGAACGCCTTGGAACCGTTCGCGTTGGTGCGCTCGCCAATGGCGAGGTACGCGGACTCCTGGTCGAAATTCACGTGATGGTAGAGGGAAGCGATGCCGGCTTCACGCTCGGTGGGGAGGCGGCCGCCGTCGGCTCCCCTGCCGCCGCTGGTGACGGCGCCCTCTGTGCGGAAGTGCGCAAGACGCTCGACGACGGCGGCCATGTGCTCCGGCGTCGTACCGCAACATCCGCCCACCAGGCCCAGTCCGAATTCGCGGACGAACTGCTCGTGCGCGGTGGCGAGTTCGGTGGGCGAGAGCGGGTAGTACGCGCCGTTGGCACCAAGGATGGGCAGGCCGGCGTTGGGCATGCAGGCGATGGCCACGGAGGACTGCTTGGAGAGGTGGCGCAGGTGCTCGCTCATCTCATCGGGACCGGTGGCACAGTTCAGGCCGATGGCGTCGACGCCGAGCGGCTCAAGTGCTGTGAGCGCGGCGCCGATCTCGGAGCCCATGAGCATGGTTCCGGTGGTTTCGACGGTCACCTCCACGAAGATCGGGAGGCGGACGCCGCGGGCCACGATCGCCTGCTTGCAGCCGTTGACGGCGGCTTTGGTCTGCAGGAGGTCCTGGCTGGTCTCGATGAGGAAGGCGTCCGCACCGCCGTCGATGAGGCCTTCGGCCTGCAGTGCGAAGGTCTGCTTGAGGTAGTCGTAGCTGGTGTGCCCGAGGCTGGGGAGCTTGGTGCCCGGACCCATCGAGCCAAGGACCCACCGCATCCGGCCGTCTTCAGCTTCTGCCGCCTCCGCACGCTCGCGGGCGATCTTCGCGCCTTTCAGGGCGAGCTCGGCAATCCGGTCGTCGATGCCGTAGTCGGAGAGGTTGGACCAGTTGGCACCGAAGGTGTTGGTCTCAACCGCGTCGATCCCCACCGCGAAGTAGGCGTCATGGATGTCCCCGATGACATCCGGACGTGTGTCATTGAGGATCTCGTTGCAGCCTTCCAGTCCCTGGAAATCGGTCTCGAGCGACAGCTCGCGGTCCTGCAGCATGGTGCCCATCGCGCCGTCGGCGATGACGACCCGGTGGTTCACGGCATCCAACAGCTCCTGGGAGCGGACGGGACGGGGGACGGAGTCGATATCAAGCGCGAAACGAGGCATGTCTCCAGATTACGGGCGGGGCCCGAACATTGCGCCGTGTTTCCGCGTGCTACAACGGCGGGTTGCCACTACTACGACGGCGAGTGGTCGCCGTCCTGGCTTTTGCGCGGCTCAGCCGGCGTCCAGCCCAAGGCGGGACCCAGTTTGCCGGCGATGTCCGTGAGGATCTGGACGTAGTCCTCGTGGTCAAAGCTGAAGGGCAGTGCGAACGCCACCTCGTCGACTTCCTGGAATCCGGCATGTGCATACAGCTGCTCGGCGAGTTCGTCGCTGGTGCCGATGAGGTCCGGGGCGAACAGCATTCGCTTTGGCCCCTGCGGCGCCCGTGTGCGGGGCGTGCGTTCCTCGACGTACCGCTGGTATTTCTCCCGCTGGGCCGGCGACGCCGAATCGGTGGGGATCACCACCAGGCCCTGCGAGACGCGGGCAGGTCCATTCTGTGCTGACGTGGCGGCGGCTTCCCGGTAGGCACGGATCTGCGATTGCTGGATGCGGGCAAAGTCCGGTCCCTGGTCCGCTTCGGGGAAGACCACGCTGCTGGAGAGCAGGTTGAAACCGTTTGCGCCGGCCCAGACGGCCGACTTCAGGCTGGCCGCCCCGTACCAAAGGCGGTTCCGCAGCCCGGGTGAGTGCGGCTCGACGCGGTTGGAGTATTCCTCCACCACACCCTGCTTGCCGGAAAAGTCCCGCACCTTTTCCCCGGCGATGAGCCGTGCGAGCCGGTCCACGCGGGTGTAGCTGAAGTCCTCCAGGTCTGAGGAGTCCGGGTACAGCTCATGCTTCACTGTGTCGTAGTGCATTGGTTCGCCCACGCTGAGCCCCGGATTGATCCGGCCCCCTGCGAGGACGTCCACGGTGGCCAGGTCCTCTGCCAAGCGTAAGGGGTTTTCCCAGCCCAGCGGTGTCACGGCGGTTCCAAGCTCGATCCGGGAGGTGCGCTGGCTGGCGGCGGCCATCACCGCGACGGGTGAGGAGATGCCGAACTGCAGATGGCGGTGCCGCAGCCAGGCACTGTCGAAGCCAAGCTGCTCACCAAGTTCGATGATCTGCAAAGTGGACTGGTGGCCCGCGGCGGGATCCGCCGGATCGAACAGGCCAATAGTGAGGAATCCAAGCTTGCGCAAAGGGCGTGTGGAGTCGGGCATGGGCTTCCTTCGTGATCGGTTTTGGGCTCTTTCCCAGAATATGTTCTGGACCCTACTCCTCCGGGGCACAACGAAGGGCGCACCCCGTTCGCTGGGTGCGCCCTCCGGTTCGGACCGGATCAGTCCTTCTTGAATGCGTCCTTGACCTTCTCGCCGGCCTGCTTCAGATCGCCTTTGGCCTGGTCAGCCTGGCCCTCGGCGCGCAGGCTGTCATCGCCCGTGGCGGCACCTGCCGCTTCCTTGCCCTTGCCGCCCGCCTTCTCTGCGGCGTTCTCAATCTTGTCGCCCAATCCCATGGTGTTTCCTCCTCTGGTTGGTAGCCGTTCGCATTCGGCTTCGAACATCATAAGCATGCTTAGGATCCTTTTTTCAAGTGCGCAGCTCATCCATCTCGATGCTTGATGTATAACTGTATACAAGTATGATTCCTCTTGGAGGTCGAGCTCGTGCCTAATGCCCCTACCCGGAATACCGGGGCCCATGTCGCCTACGCCGAACTGAAGCGGCAGATCCTGACCCTTGAGCTGAAGCCCGGGGAACGGATTTTTGAACCTGCGATGGCGGCGGCGCTCGGGGTGAGCCGCACGCCGCTGCGTGAAGCGATCAGGCGCCTGATTTCCGAGAGCCTGCTGGAGCAGCAGGCCACCGGCGGTGTGCTGGTTCCGGAACTGGACGAGGCAGTGATCTCCGAACTGTATGAGGTCCGAGCCGCAATGGAATCCCTGATGGCGCGGAATGCCTGCCTGAAAGCAACAGCGGCGGACATTGAAGCCCTCCATGGCATCCTTGCCCGGAATGCCGCCATGGTGGAGTTCGCTGACGACGCCATGCAGCAAGGCATGGCGCTGCACGCAAAGATTGCAGCAATCGCCGGGAACTCGTGGGCCGGACGATTCCACGATCAGATCTCCAGCCAGATGGAGCGGTACCGGCACTTCACCAACAGCACCCAGGCACGGCGGGACCAGGCCCTCACCCAGCACCGGACGCTGGTGGACGCCGTGGCAGGCGGCGACCCGGAGAAGGCGGCCAAAATTGCTTTCGACCATGTCATCGCCGCCCGGGATGCGGCACTCCGCGTGATTTCCGGCAACGGTCTTGGCATCTCATGATTGGTGAACTCGGACGCCGCTCGGCCGCTGCCCTTCTCACGCACTCCGCGCTGATCCAGGCCGTCACGTTCCTCGTGCGCCCGGCCGCCACCTACCGGGCCCTCGAATTGAACGTTCCCGACTTTGCCTTGGGGCTTCTGGCAGCCAGCTACGCAGTCTTTCCCCTGCTGCTCGCTGTCCCCACCGGCGGCCTGGTGGACCGCCTGGGTGAACGCCGGCTGATGGCGATCGGGTCCGGCGTCGTCCTCGCCTGCTCGTCCTTCCTGCTGCTGGGAGGATCATCGATCGTCGCACTGGTCGTCGGAACCGCCCTGCTGGGCGCCGGCCAGTTGGCCTGCGTGGTGGGACAGCAAGCGGTGGTAGCCAATAATGCGGCCTCTTCCCGGATGGATTCGGCATTCGGGTACCTGACATTCGCAGCATCACTTGGGCAGGCGCTGGGACCGATGGCGATTTCCCTGGTGGGCGGCGCCTCCGTCCGCCCCGACACCCAAGCGATCTTCCTCCTGTCCGTCTGCTTGAGCCTGGTGCTTTTTGTGACTACGTTCGTAGTCTCCGCGGAGGTCAGCAGAGGCAAGAGAAGGGTTGCCGCGGCCGACGGCGGCAAAGCCAGTGCTGTTTCATTGCTCAAGGCTCCCGGTGTGGCCCGGGCGTTGGCCACGAGTGCGACTGTCCTGGCCGTGGTGGACCTGATCATGGTCTACCTTCCTGCTCTTGGTGCAGGCCGCGGCCTGACCGCCGCAACTGTCGGCGCCATGCTCACGGTCCGGGCGGTGTTTTCCATGGTCTCCCGGCTCCTCCTCGGCCGGGTGTCGCGAAGGATCGGCCGCATGAGGTTGCTGGTGGTGAGCCTTGCCCTGTCTACAGTCGCGTTGGCGGCGGCGGCGATTCCCATGCCGGCCTGGCTGCTGTTTGTTGTCATGGCCGTTCTCGGGCTGGGCCTAGGCATCGGTCAGCCCCTCACCATGTCCTGGCTTTCGTCCCAGGCTCCAGCGGGCCAGCGTGGCCGGGCGCTTGCCCTCCGACTGGCCGGGAACCGGGTGGGGCAGGTGGTGCTGCCGAGTACCGTCGGCGTGGTGGCAGCAGGGCTCGGCGCCGGCGGGGTCTTCCTCGCCTCAGCCGTTGTGGTGGGTGGAACGCTGGTGCTGCTTCGGGGTGTGCGGCTGGACTAGCTCCGTCTGCGGATTAGCCGGCCCCGTTGTCGCCGTGATGTGCCCGGGTGACGAAGTGCTCGACCCGGCGGTCCGGCACCAGCCAGATCAGCGCCACGACTGTGTAGATGGCGATCCCGACCAGGGGCTGGACCGGGGTGAGTGCGATGCCGACGATATAGATCAGGGGGGACGCTTTGCCTTTCCAGTCGCGGCCGAGAGCCTGTGCGAGGGCCCCGTCCCTGCCTTGGGCGGCGATCAGGCGGCGTTCAAGGATGTAGTACGCGATCGCTGCGCACAGCAGGTTGATCCCGTACAACAGGACGGGGACCTGCTTGAAGCCGGACTCATCCATCCACCGTGTCGTGAAGGGGAACAGGGACAGCCAGAACAGCAGGTGCAGGTTGGCCCAGAGGATCGCGCCGTTCACGCGGCTGGCCAGGTGGATCATGTGGTGGTGGTTGTTCCAGTAGATCCCGACGTACACGAAGCTCAGCAGGTAGCTGAAGAGAGTGGGCAGGACTGCTGCGACGCCCTCCCACGTTGGCTCCTCCGGGGTGTGCAGCTCCAAGACCATGATGGTGATGATGATGGCCAGCACGCCGTCACTGAACGCCTCGAGCCGGTTCTTGTTCACCGGTCCGGGTCCCGTCGGACGCGACGCTGCGTTCGGTTCACCTTGTCATCAGCCATAGCCGGCTCCTCTGATGGCCTGCACTGTAGCGGGCGGCACGCACCCGGTGGATAGAGTACACCCCGGTGTTCGCCTGGGCCGCCTCGGCCGTGGTGTCGCCCCAGACGGCGGAGGCACGCCGGACCAGGTGGCCGCCGTCGATGCCGCTGTACAGCTACCCGGACATGGGCCGGGCCCGGCGGGTTTGTCCCGCCGGGCCCCGCCCACGCGTGCCGTCAGTGACCGGCGGTCACGAGGCCGGCCACCGACCGGTCAGTCGTCCTCGTGGTTGGTGGAGCCGGCCGGGATGCCGGGTACGTTGTTCGGGCCGTAGATTTTGGCGTCGCCCGGGTACGGGGCAGCCCAGTCGTGGGTCTGGTACCAGGTCCAGCGGTTGAACAGGTGCGGGTTCGCGTAGTCTTCCTTCGCGCCGTTGCCGGTGAGGTGCTGCTGTTCGGACCAGTCATCCCACTGTTCAGCGGTTTCCTGCATGGACGCCGGGACGGCGGCGGCTTTGGCTGAAGCCTCGTTCACCATGGCGGCGGAGGCTCCGGTCCGGCCGAGCGTGTCGAGGCCGCAGGCAGGGGCGGTCTTGACGCCCTCGGTGAGCGGAACCTGGTTTGGGACGGCCTTGTACGGAGTCAGGTCGGCCTTGGCGGCGAATGCGTCGAACATTGGGGTGGCCGCGGCGACCTTCTGGTTCAGGGGCTGGGCACCGAGGATCTGCTGGATGGTTCGGACCATGTTGATCTGCGAGTAGAAGGTGCTGACGGTGTGGCCGTGCACCGCGTAGGGGCTGATGACCTGGACCGGGGCGCGGTGGCCGTCGACGTGGTCGGCGCCGTTCTGGCTGTCGTCCTCGGCGATGAAGATCGCGGAGTCCTTCCAGTACGGCGAGTGCGAGATCTGGTCGACGATCTTGCCCACGGCGAGATCGTTGTCGGCTACCTGGGCCTCGGGGTCGGCGGTGCCGCCGGTGTGGTCGCTGGAGAGCCACATCATCTGGAAGTTCTTCGGGCCGTTCTTCTCGAAGTCCTGCTTCCAGGTCGCATAGCGGTAGATGTCCGGCACGGCAGTGTCGAACGGTGCCGCGTTCGGGTCGGTGATCTCGTTGAGCGATGGGATGCCGGAGCTTGCGTGCATCTTCAGGGCCGGAGTGAAGAGCTGGGCCGGGTCGCCGCCGGACATGGTGCTCGTGGCGGCGCAGTAGTAGTCCTGCCAGGTCGCGCCGGCTGGTTTGCCTTCCTCGGAGGCGAATTCGCCGTAGTTCCTGGCGGTCTTGCCCGCGTCCTTGATCGAGGTCCAGAGGAAGCCGGAGCGCTGGTGGCCCAGGACGTCGTCCTCAGTGTCGTAGGAGCGGGTGTACTCGCCGGCGCCGGTTTCGGTATAGGCGGGGTCGTCGCCCTGCATCATCCAGTTGTGGCCTTCCGCGGAGTTGGTGCCGATGTCGTAGGTGTTGTCGTACAGGCCGAACTGGGTGGCCAGGGTGTGCTGGTTCGGGGTGACTTTCGCGCCGAACTGGGCGAGCGAAGCGTCGCCGTTGCCCTGCTTCATGTCGCCGTAGACCTGGTCGTAGGTCCGGTTTTCCTTGACGAGCAGGAATACGTGCTTGATGGTGGAGGGCTCCCCGATCCGCTTGGGCACGGCCACAGCCGGGATGTTGGCAGCGGCTGCGGCGGTCGCTTCCTTGACGGAGCTGCCGTCCCAGCCGTTCTGCTCGAACACCGTCTCGGTGTGCTGCCGGATCTGGTCGTCAGCCGGCAGGGTGAACCTGGTGAGCGAGGCCGTGGTGGAGTGCGTTCCGTGACCGGTCGCAACGTTGGTGCCTTGGCCCTTGTTGAAGCTCAGCTCCGGGCCTCGGGCGTCGATGCCGCGGATGTTGGTGACCACGATCTGGCCGTTCACCGCGGTGACGTTGCCCGGGTAGTAGTCGGTCGGCAGGAGGCCAATGTAGCTGGCAGGGTCTTGCGGGTCCTGCTTGTTGACCTTGTAGACGGCGATCGCGTTCGCGCGGCCGAGCGAGACCAGCAGGTGGTCGCCCTGCATGGTGATGGCGGTCGGCTCGTAGCCGACCTGGGAGGAGGCCCACGGCTGGGTGGCGATGGTCTGCAGGACCTTGTTGCTCGCCGTGTCCACCACGGAGACGGTGTCGCTGTTGGTGTTCGCCACGTACAGCGTGGAGCCGTCGAGGTGCATCGCTGTCGGGTGAAGCTGAACGTCGATCGAGGTGACGGGTGCCGAGGCGTTGGCAGTGTCAATGATGCTGAGCGTGCCGGTGGTGGAGGTGCCGAGCTTGGTGTCCGCGGGAACGTCGGTGCCGTAGGAGTTCATGGTCGCCTCACCCGCGACGGCCTGGCGGCCTCCCTCGTTGGAGACGTACAGCTTGGTGCCCACGAACTTCAGCTGGCGCGGGGCGATGCCGGTGGTGAAGGTCCCCTTGATGGTTCCGGCGGCCGGGTCGATCGCGACGACGGTGTTCTGCCCGTTCACCGCGGCGTACAGCGTGGAGCCGTCGGGGGAGAAAGCCATGCCGGCGGTCAGGGCCTGCTTGCCGCCCGCCGTCGGAATATTCATCTTTGTTCCGGCCCCGAGCGAGCCGTCCGCGTTGAAGGGGTAGCGGATGACCCCGGTGGCGACAGGCTCATAGAGGAACTTCCCGTCGGGCGAGAAGATAGGGCCTTCCTGGCCGACGGAGCCGTCCGTGATGCGCTGATACGCCATGTTTGCATAGCCTGCATTGCCTGCCGCCGTTGCAAACGAGGCGGCGGCGAGGGTGCCTGCGGCAGCCACGGGCTTGTAGGTCTTGAGGTCGAAGACCTGCAGGTCCACCGAGCGGTCGGTGCTGGTCCCCACGAGGTAGTGGCCGTCGGGGCTGACCGTCGAGCCCATGATCTTGCCGAACGGCGTCATCAGGCGGTCGCCGAGTGGCTTGATCACCTGGTTCGCGGAGACTTGCTCCCCGTTGTCAGTTTGCGAGCCGACCTGCTGCTGCTGGCCGAAGGGGATCGTGGAGGCGGCAGCCATGCCGGCACCGCCCAGAATGGCGAGCGTGCAGCCCGCAGCCACGATTGTCAGCGGCTTGCGGGTGCGAACGGACTTCGAGAGCTGACGCAGGAAGACGCGAGCCTTGTGCGGGGTGCCGGAACCAGGGACTTGCTTTGGAGGCTTTGTCATGCAGGCGAACGTACGGGGCCAAGCTTAAATGCAGGTGGCCGCATCGGTTGATCTGGGCAACGACTTGGTGCCTTCTTAGTGTCTCTGCGCTTCTCCGCCTGGACTGCCTGGAACGTGCGCGTTGAGCCCAAAGCGGCCGCTGGCTCCGAGGTTGCCGGGCATGACGCTTCCTGCCGGAGGCCGTCGCTGGTCGGCCGGTAAGAATGGCGCCTGGGCCTGGGTCTGCTTCCTCTCGGTGCGGCGTCGAGCAGGCGAGAATGGGGCGAGAAAGGTGAACCGGATGCGCGATTCGTTCATCTAATGAGAGCGCTTGGAAAACACCGATAACGAATCTTATGTAAAGCTGAACACTCTGCGTATCTCATCAGATGAATCAGCCAGCCCCTCTCACGCGGCATTGCCGCTGCTACGCTTGGCCAAGAGGATTCCAGATATCGGATTGAGCTTGATGGACACGAACGACATGGACGACCCCACAGCCGACATGGAGATGTCGCCGGCGGAAGCCGCTGGCTACCTGAGCGGTTTGGTTGGTTAGGGCGTCAGCGCTGAGGTCCTGGACAGCCTGAGGGCGCTTGGCCGGGGCCCTGTCGCAGAGCAAGAAGGCCAAACCCTGACATACCGCCGACCGGCGCTCGATGCGTTCCTCCGGGAGAACGGCACGGATCCGACGGCTTGGATGGCTGGCGCGTGGCGGAACGTCGCGGACCAATACGAGGCCGCTACTGCCGAGCATCCCGAACTGCGGTCCGCTCGACTAATCGAAAAATGGAGAAGCCGGGACAGCGACGACTGGGATCCCGACAAAGCCAGGTAAAAGGCAGAACCGGGAGCTCGCTCTTGCACCACCGGAATTGCAGGCCACTCGGGTCTGCGACGAAGCATGCTCCCCCGCCCACCCCTGGTTGCTGATAGTCCACGTTACGTCAACTAACATAGGTGAAGCTTCAAGTAAACGCCGTTTCCCGGGATCCGACCCTGCTGCCAGCGACCCGATCGACCTGCCGCTTGGGGCTGCTTGTTTTTTCAGTCTGGGCTTCGACTGTCGCCGGCGAGGAAGTCTCGGCCGAGGAGTTGATGGCGCTGATGCGTGTTCAATAGATCTGTGGAAGCTGTGGGCGAAACCTATACAAATGCAGAAATCATGCTACGACCGGGCCGTGTGGCCATTATGTTTTCCGCAGATGATCATTGGCGTCGGCGGGCGCGGCAAGCTATTGCGGCTGCGGGCAACTACTGGGGCGGTTCAGGCTTCATCCTAGTTCCATATCAGAACGATGGCACGGTAGAGCCTAAAGTAATGGCCGCAGTTCACGCGTATGACCCTGATCATGTGGTGGCCTTGCGTTTGACGAACGAGGAATGGGAGCGCGTTTCGCTTCCTTATACACCCGACTCGGGCGAGAAGATTTCACCCGCTTCCCCGGTGCACGTACTTGATCTGCCCACCGTAGATTCTGTCGCGCGACGGGCCCGAGATTTTGTTGCTAAGCAGTGCACGCCCTTCCGCCAGGCTTTTCCCGGTGACGACGAGCCGCGCGAGACACTTACCTACATCGATGCTGAAGTTGGGCCAAGAAGCGGATGGCTGGCGCCCGTCACGAGGGCATCTGGATCCATTCTTCTAGCCGTGTCAGAATCATGGGGTTCTGACGCTGGACTCTGCTTGTCGATTCGAACCGGCATCATTCCCAGTGCCAAGGAGGTAGTCCGCGGCGCTGGACGCATGGAGCCGGACCATGGACAGATGATGAAAGCTGCTCTGGCCGAACGTTGGTCACGTGAGTTTGCGGAAGATTTGGTCGCGAACTTAAACGTGAACGAGAACGCAACCGGCTCAGACGTAAGTTTTTGGTTCGATGAGCAGGCCGGCGGCCTCGCTTCAGTGCGTCATCGATTTTCCGGCGAAGGTGGCGCAATCGTCATCGGCGACACGGCCGAAGACTTCGCCCTAGCTTATGCATACGAGAGATTACTGGGCTTCGGAATCTGGCTTAGCCCGGGAATGCTGGCGGAGCGCAACCTGTCCGCGTCGATCCGATCACAGGTGCGGCTTGCCTCGGAGCGCATTGAAGGCCAAGGCGAACGGCTGCTGGTTACGTCGTCGTCATGCAACGAGGAAGAACTCAGCGGCTTGGCGGCACAACTGAAAATAGAGACGTGGGACGTCAACCCCTTGAACGCCGCGAGCACGGGCGAGATCGAGCAAATTACCGCATTGCCGGAGGGCATGGAGGTGGGTAAACCCATGCTCAAGGCTGGACTTCATCAACTAGCAGTGGAAGAACCCTTTGGGCTCTCACAGTCCGTACCAGCGTTTACCGGTCCAGATTCAACTCTCCATCTGAGAGTACCCATGTCCACCCCAACGCCGGCCAGATTACTCGTCCATGCGGATCAGCGGTCCAAACCCTACTGGTATGTCAGCGTCGAACTTACGGAAACAGCTATGCCAAGGGGCAGAGGTGTACCCCAGGCCTTTGTCGAGCCTGACCAAAAGCGGTACAGCCATAATGCCGTAAGGAGCAGTCGAGATGGATTGAGCTACCACTCACAGGCGGGCGGACTTGTTCTAGCGGGAACGTCTTTGGCCAGCCAATTGTACAGACCCAAGCTCAAAGTTCTAGGCATGCAGCCTTGGGTGGAGGCGATGGCCAAACAGGCAGAAATGGACGTCGTGCAGTCCCTCCCCGGCATGCACGCCCAACTGCTAGCTCGGCGACTAGGGGGCAGGAACTCCTTGGTTTCAATGGTGTCAGGGCAATACCACCCGGCGCTCCAAATGTTCGCCACGAAGACAGGAACAAGGAGCGCACAAAGTTCCAGACAGGTCTTTCCACGGCATGATGGCGTCGTACTTGGAAGTGAGCCATACCCGAGCTTTCAAGCCCTAAGTCGTGTGCTACCAGGAGTCGGGCCCCGTGAGATCAGAGACTGGATTGACGGACTCGCCCAAGCAGGTTTGCTGTGGCGTGGGTTTATCTTAAATTGCTCTGACTGCAGCAGGCCCTCCTTCGTCAGAGTAGAACATCTAGGTCAGCGCTTTGAGTGCCAGCGGTGTTTGGCTGTGAACGAACTCTCCGCCGCACGGTGGAGAGCAGACACGAATGAACCCCCATGGTTCTATGATCTCCACCCCTCCTTTCGCGAGTTGATGGCCACTAACGGTGACGTTGGCCTCTTCGCCGCACGAAGCCTCAGCCAAGGCACCCGGGAGTACGCCGATACCGCAGAGCTGGAATTCCACAAAGTTGGAACACGTGGCAGTGTCGCGGAAATCGATCTCATCGCCCATGTGGATGGAGAGGTCTTCCTTGTTGAAGCGAAGTCCAACGGGCGACTGGGCAGCAACAGCAAAGAGGCGCGGGCCGCAGCAAAAAAGAAAGTAGAAATCGCACTTGCGATCCGCGCTGACAAAATAATCCTCGCAACAACGGCACAGACTTTGGCCACATCTGCCCGCGAACTGCTTCAGTCCGCCGTGCGGACTGCTGGGGTATCGCAAATCAGAGTCGAAGAGCTTGTTGGCTTGGGACCCACTCTCGCCGAGCCTGGGACCCCGCCTGCAGCGATGGAGGTCTAGGCAAGGCCTGCGAACGATGGCCGAAAGCGCGCACAGGAAGGTTATTAGGGCATCTAGCGATCAGATGTCGACGGATTCTGCTTCTGACACGACGTGTCAGAAGATGTTGGTAGCTTGGCTGCATGGATGAACATTGGGCAATGGAACAACTTCGCCACTTCATCGACCTCACTCGGCTGAAGCAGCCTAAGTCGGAGGGCGGCGTGGTCTATATGGGCGACTTTGCTGTTCCAGTTGGCAGTCGAAACGACATCATTGCATCAGCGCACGTCGTAGAGAAGATTTTGGATCGAACTATTCGCGATTGGTGGCAAATCGCTGAACGCAAGCCAGGGCGATGGGAACGGCATCGAGAAGGGGCGCAGCGAGCACTTGTGGAGCTGGAGCGAAGTGCAGAAATAGCTGAGAAGCTAGGAGATAATGCTCCTCAACTTAGCGCGGCTGCCATGCATCCCTGGATCTGGGAAGCGGCGCGTTCGCTGTGGCAAAGCGGACACTACCAAGAGGCTGTGCGTGCCGCCTCCGTAAAGGTAAATGCGGAGCTCCAAAATATGCTTGGCCGGCGTGACATATCCGAATCCGACCTATTCAAACAAGCCTTGTCCTCGGATCCTGCCGGACCAGACAAGCCGAGGCTCAGACCATACGGCGATGATGGAGGCAAAACCTCGCTAAGCGTTCGACGCGGCGTGGCCGCGTTCGCCGAAAGATGTTTCGCCGGCATACGCAACCCTGCGAGTCATGAAGTTCTGAACGAACTAACCGAGCAAGAAGCACTCGAGCAACTTGCTGCCTTCAGTATTCTGGCCCGTTGGGTAGCGACCGCAACCGTCGTTCGGTGACTGGGAAGCTTAGACGAACCTTTCCACAACGTGAGCTTGATTGATGTGAGATTTCTGGTCAGTAAGAAGGGGGAGTCCAGCCTCAACCAACTTAATAATGCGTTCTTTGTCTATGCGGCGACTAAGGACGGAGACATTGACACCTTGAAGCGGAACTACATTGCCTTCTGAAGAGGACGCTCAGAAGCGGTCACAGCTTGCGCTCACCGCGAACAATATCCGCTCGTGCGGCTTCTTACGCTTCTCCCGCGCCGCTGAGGAATAAAATAAATGACAAAGGTGTAATTCCCGGATGGGCTAACAAGGGGGCTTTTCTTGACCGCAATCGTGGATATCGCAAGTGAATCCGACGAAGCTGGCCCGGGAGCTATTGGGTTCCTCTCCGCCATCCAGCGCGTTTTAAAGTCCTCCCGTCCTTCGACGGAGGCCGATCTCCTGTCTGCGGCAGCCTGCCAATTCCTGCGTCGCAGCCAGCGTGCCACGGCGGAGGAAATCCGCCAGGCCGTGTCACAGATGTGGCCGGGGAGCCAGCCGACACCCGAGCAGATCAACTCTGCCCTGGCTCTCGCCAAAGAACTCCGATTGATTGGAGTTAACGAGGACGCGGAATGGTTCCTGACCGGGGAAGGGCTGGCTGACGTTCAACGACACGGGGAATGGGTGACAGATCTCCGTGAACGCGTGATGTCAGACCTTAGAGTTCGAAGCCGGGAAGGGTTGGGATACGAACCGGACAGTACTGAAGCTGCGCTCTGGCTGAACCAGCTCGTTAGGGCATTAATTGTGGGAATCGAGAAGTCCCAAGCAGCCTACCTAGGGGCAGTCGAGCAGCTCATCCAGGGGCAAATTGCGCCTAGGGAGGTTAAGTCCGCAGACATCCTCGGCTACCTGGACGAAGCCAGCAGCAATGAAGAAGTCGTTGAACTACTCAAATCGTTGGCTCTTGCGGCGTTGGATCCGCTGGACCCCTTCGGAAAGGAGCTCGTCAGCCTCATTACGACCGGTTGCATCCTCCACTCCTATGTCTCAGGACGGTCCGGCGCTGAAATTACGAGCGAAATTGGAAGTCCGCAGGGTCAGCGAGCCATCTTGGATACACCTGTACTCCTGTCCCTCGTTGGCAGGAAGGCGGACCGCACCGACACAGAACTGACTATCCGCAGCGCGGCCTCGGCCGGCTGGGACGTTGTTGTGTGCCGGCATTCGCTCGATGAGTTGTACCAGCTTCTCCGCCGTGAAATTCCGGAAGTCGAAAATCGTGTTCGGGAAGCCCACAAACGAAACACTCGTCTCGGGTTCTACGCCACACTGGTCGAGGATCAGATCCATGGCATCTGTATTGCGGCGCTGCAGGATGGAACCTACAAGAACCTAAGCGAAATGATGGCGACGTTCGAACGCCTCGAAGAAGATATCGTCTCGTGGGGCGCGACCGTCCGGGACCATAACAATGAGCTGTCTGCCGACAGGGTCGCTAGATGTCTGGACGCTTTGCAAGGGCAGATCGACAAAGGAACACGGTCTTGGCGCTCCAGCTTTGCAATCGAGCGGGACGCCGACACCATGGCAATGGCTTGGAGGCGTAGAAGCCGCGAGTACTCTAAAAATTGGCCTGGTGCGTGGGTGATAACCAGCGATCGCCAGATGGCGCCGGCATACTCCACGATTTCATCGGACAGGGTGTCTTTGACCTTGAGCCTTCCTCAATGGACCACGGTGGTGTCAATAAGTGCACCTGTCGAGAATTTGCGGGACCTTGCATCAGCCGCAGCTGGACAATTTGCTGAAGAAGCTATGTGGCAGCTGCCGGCACGTTTTCCGGGGGACTTTGCGATGGGGCTCGCCGCCCAGCTCTCCCCCAACCAAGGGGGGTCCGACATGGACCTCCGGCATGCTCAGATGATGCTTTCACTGCCAGACATGCTGGATGAGCTTGAGATCAAGTCCTCGCCGACAACTGTCGCTGCCACAGTTCTTGCGGCGAGAACCAAGCGCGTTGACGCGATGATGCAGCAGGAGAAGGAACGCCAAATCGACGAACTGGCCCGGGTCACGGTCGAAGCGAGCGAAGCACATGACGAGGCTCGCGAGGCAAGGATCCGTGAACTTGAAATCGGACAAGAAAACGCCGAGCTGACGAATCAGCTCCAGGAGGCTCTTGCGCGGGCAGCCGCCTCTGACGGTGCTTTGGCCGAGGTCAAAACCAGAAATCGACGCATCCTTTGGAGCATCGTACTATGCCTCATTACTGCAGTAATTCCAGTACTTGGGGTGCTTGGGAACAACAGTGCTGGGGCTTTAGTGGGTGTCGTAGCACTCGCGGGGATGATCACCATAGCGACGCGATGGTGCAAAGACCTCAAACTCGTCCTTCCAGTTTTGGTGTGGACCTTCATTGTGGATGGTGTGGGGTTTGCCTCCGCGCTGCTGCCCATGTTGGGGATGGGGCAATCAGGCTAACCTCAGCAAGCCTTGGCGCTCCTCCGGTCCGGGCCACCTGGTTCCAGGACCTTGCCGTTTCAGGAGGGTGGGTCGTGCGCCCCTCGATCTCGTTCGTGTGGGGAGTGGTCCGCGTCGGGCTGGCTCGGCGCAGGTACTGATAGACCGTTTCCCGGCTGATGCCGTAATCCGTGGCGAGAACCGATTTCGGAGTCCCGCTGGTTGCCCCGCTGGACCAGCTCGCCGCCGCTCCGCCGTTAGATCCTTTCCGCCCTTTGTAGGCGCCGCGCTGTTTGGCCACGGCTATGCACGCAGGTCATCAAGGTTCCTGGCAAGCCGGTCCATGTTGTGCACCACTACGGTGTCCCCGTCGCGGGCGAACCGCCGCAGCTCGGCGAGGTGAGGTCGGGCAGTGTGCCTGCCGGAGGCCTTGTCGGTAAAACGCGGTCAAGCGTCTGGTCGTCGAGCTGACGTTTTTCGTTCTGGTCCAGCATGCTGACCCGCACGTACCCGGCCCGCTGTCCGCTCAGCCTAGGCTCAACCCTTTGCCCGTGAGGTTGAGTTCTAGGTTCGTCCTGCGCCTACTGATGCCGCTGTTGCGACTAAGCTCGGTCCACATCTCCGGTCTGGGAAATGTTTGCCAATACAACGATTCCTTCCTATATACGGTCACTGATTACATGAACAGCTCTCAGTCAATGCCACGATGATGGTCTGCGAGAATGGAAAAACCCTAAAGACCAGGAGCGGACTTGGTAACAGTGAGTGCTAGGAAGTCCTTGTGGACTCGGGCTCGAAATCAATGCGCTTATCCAAGTTGCATCCAGGCACTCACCATTGACGCAGAACCTTCTGGCTCGGGTTCTATCGGTGTAACGGTCGTCGGAGAAGAAGCACATATCCGGGCCCAGAGCGTGGGCGGGCCGCGCTATGACGCCAGCTATGAAGACATTGACGGCTACGACAACTTGATCTTGCTGTGCCCGACTCACCATACGATGATCGATGCGAACAACGGAGCAGGGTACACCGTAGAAGCCTTAGTCAAAATGAAGGCGGACCATGAGCGCAATCAGGAACGCAGTGAATCGCTAAAAGCCACCTTGCGTGCATATTTAGGTGATCGCTTCGCGGCAGAAGATTCCGTCCAGTTCCATCAAGTGGATCTACGAGGTCCCTCGGTCGACGCTATGTTCGTTGACGTGCCGGTAGGGTGTCGCCGGGACGGCTCTGCCTTGGCAGATCGTATGCGGCGGCTCTCAGAGCTAGCTCCTGGAGACACAGCAGAGTTAGAGAGGACGTCAGGATTCGTTGTCACAGGAGCGACGCAAGTCCTCCTTGATCCCGAGTGGACGGGAAATGCTGTTCTTGTGGGCGGCCCGGGTCAAGGGAAGTCGACAGTGCTTCAATACGTGTGCCAGTTCCATAGAGCCAGAAGGCTTGACGAAGTCGGGTACGCGGCCTCCCAATCACTTGGGCGAAACAGCACGACGGCAATCATTCGCTTTCCTGTACGAGTTGACTTGCGAAAGTATGCGCAGTGGGCCGTCCTCAGTCATTCCTCCTTGGCGGGCAAGAAAGGCAAGCCGAAGCGCATCTCCGCTGAAGCTGAACGCTGGCGAAGTCTTGAAGAGTACATCGTTGACGATATCGGTCGTCACATCGGCGCCAATAAGTTCACCCCGCATGACTTAGTTCTTCTCTTGGCCACCGAACCCGTCCTTCTAGCTCTGGATGGGCTCGACGAGGTGGCCAGTCTGCCGGCACGTGCACGGGTGACCGAGGAGATCGTTCGGATGCGAGGCCGCCTGGGCGCCGACGCGGCCGATCTTGTCATTTTGATCGCCACTCGCCCCGGAACATCACTTCAGCCGTTGACAGCCACTGGGCACTTTCCGGTTCTCCATCTGCAGCGCCTGACGCCAGGATTGCGACTGCAATACCTCGATCAGTGGAGCACGGTATCAGGCTTGGCTAGTGAGGCTGCCGTCAAACTGCGGGCAGTGTTCCTTGACAGCCAGCACATTCCGCACGTGAATGAGCTCGCGTCGTATCCTATGCAGCTCGCAATACTTCTGCACCTGCTTTATCGACGACAGCTTCTTCCACAGCAGCGAACGGATCTGTACGCGGAGTATCTCAAAACATTTCTCGACCGGGAGCAAACCGAAGACAAAGAACCGCTTCTTGCGGATAAACGCCGCGTCGTTGAAGATACTCATGCATATCTGGGCTGGTACCTTCAGGCGAAAGCCGAAGAAGGTCAAAGTGCGGGATCAATCACACGTGCTGAATTGCAGAGACTTCTCCGAACATATCTTGCTGGCCGTCCGAAGGAACAGGAACTCGCGGACGAACTCTACTCAGCGATCACTGATCGAGTCTTGTGCCTAGTTGAGCGGGACGATGCATTCGAGTTTGAGGTGCAATCGCTTCGCGAGTACTTCGCTGCCATGCACATCTTTGAGAATCTCACACCAAAGGGCGATGGAAACTCTCGAGACGATGGGCTGAATGCACTCCTTGAGCGGCCATACTGGGGAAATGTCTGCCGGTTCTTCATAGGTAAGCTCGCCAAGGGGGAAGTCCGCGGACTTACCGGCAACTTCAAAGCGGTCGAGAAGAAAATTTCGCCCCACCCGCTAGTCCGCGCAATGGCAGTTACGGTATTGAACGACAGGATCTACGACGGCCTAACTGGCATCGAAATCCGTGACGTGGCGAACTTTATTTTTGACGGTCCGGGAGTGGTTCTAGCCCAAGATGGAGTGCTGGATCCCTCCGGAAGCCCTCTGCGGCTGGGGGAGGAGGCCGGACGCGCCGAAGCCATCGACCATTTGAAGGCTCGTCTCCAAGACGCGTCAACTGACGCAGTTCGTGACAGCGCCGCTCAAAGTCTCGCAGCCCACGCATCACCAGAAGACAACATCTCTGCCTGGTGGTGGGAACGGTTCGATACGAGCAGCTCTTGGCTGGACACTGCAGCGCATCTCCGCGCACTCAGCTCCCTCACGCCCGCCCAAACCACTCGTCTTAAGGAGTCCCTGGTCCGTCTGCGTCCAGATATGTGGCCAACGGATATCCTTCTCAGCGGCGAATACGATGGTTCTGAAGATACTCTTGCCAAGATAGCGGTCGCCAGTCTGAACGAAGGATCCGTCGAGCTTGTCGGTACTCCCAACCTAGGCACTGACACTGAAGCCCTCGCTTCCTACGCCTGCCATGTAGCCGAGGGGCCTTACGCGACCGCCTTGCCACCGGCAATCCAAAACGAATCGGCCAACCGTTCCCTGACCAGCGCCCGTATTGCAGAGGCTTTGAAGTCGCTCCAGCTCCCCCCTCAGGGCTCCTTTTTGACGTCGGATTGGGAGCGATACCTGTCAGTCGCCGCCGATATTTGGGGAGACGGTTGGATCCTCCGCCGAGTAGTGTCGATGACACCGAACATGATCGATCTGGGTTCGATAGCTACTCGAACTCAAACCACTGCGCTCTCTGCTGCCGCTCGTGCTGAGGCAGACTTCCGTGACAACAAGGCCGATTCTGCTTGGTGGGAGGACTTCTTCGCGTCTACAACCCAACAACGTGATATCAGTCTGGGAGTTCTAGCACTTCTCGAAACTGCCAAATCCCAAGTGCTTGTTGAGCTAGCCCCGACGCTGAACCGAGTCGTGCGCGATTTGCAGATCAAACGTTTCCGGGCGCTGGAAAAAGCTTTGCAACGGGCAGCCACCACCCACAGGGTCCGCGCGTTGGACTTGCATGAAGCGTTGCGGCTTCGGCGCGTAAAGATGTCGGGAAGGGTGCTGTGGCTTATCTCTATTATTGCGACGGATTCAACCCGAGAATGGATCCCAATGCATCTCGAAACAGACCTTCAAGATGTGTTCCTTGCGGGTACAACGGAAGGGCATGCCGTGGTTGCCGCCGCTCAAACTAGCCATAAGTTGAAGGTGGACATGTTCAAATACGCACGCGGCGCTGTCCAGGTTGATGGTTGGACGGGTGAAACCCGACTCGCCTCAATGAGCCTCAAGATGGCGGAAGCGATCCTCCAAGATCCTGGCCAATGGCCTGCGGAATTAGTGCAACTGGCAGTCGAAAGACTGTCAATTCGAGCGGCGTCACGCACCCGTCCCCTGGCAGAAATTGCCGCCTTGCACAAGTGGTTTAACTAGCGATCCAGGGCGCTTTAGTAAGATAAAAGGCCAGAACGCGACGGATGGAACTGCTGAATCCAGAAGAGCGGAGAAGTTGACCGTTCAAGTAGATTACTTTACGTAATCTTTATTATCGGCGTTTGACTCACGAGAGCAGAAGCAGCTGCCAGAACTGCCGTTTCTAACCTCTCAGTCCGTATGGTCAGCGTGTTCGGCTAGAAACAAGTGAGACATCCTCCTCGTGAAGTCGGCAGTCTTTGCTGTCAGCCTTACATGTGCTCGTAAATGGTGTAGCCGCATGGAACATCGGCAGCGGTTTCGGCAGTGTAATCGCCATTCCCAATTCGAGTCACTCTGATTCCGTGGTTCAGTGCGATTGCGCGAGAGATGAGTCCTTCGACTGCAGAATTCAGTAGATCGTCCGCCTTGCTGGCGTCTGCGGTGGTAACGCGTATGGTGTGAGTCGTTTGAATCATGGCCGTCCTAAATCTTGTTGCATTACGACTGCTGGGTTTCGCTGTACGTTCGGGCGACGCGACCGGGCAACGGGTAAGATCCGCCCGCGCTGTGAATACCCGTGAATGCCAGTTGTCCCGGTTTGACGTTCGACGGGAGAATCACGCATCAAATCGCGCGTTGAGCTTTGAAGCGGTAGGTCTTCAGTGGTGAAGCTGCATGCGTTGGAGAACGGTGGCGGAGATTTCTTCGACTGACATGGTTGCGGAATTGACGTAGGGGATGTTGTTGGCCCGGTACATCTCCTCGGCATTGCGCAGTTCATAGGTGCATTGGGCCACTGATGCGTAATTGCTGTTGGGGCGGCGTTCCTGGCGGATCTGGCTGAGCCTGACGGGCTGGGACGTGAGGCCGAAGCATTTGCTTGCAAACGGCCGGAGGGGTTTGGGCAGGGCCATGGTGTCGAAGTCTTCTTCCACGAGGGGGAAGTTGGCGGCCAGGATGCCGTGCTGGAGAGCAAGGTACATGGTGGTCGGGGTTTTTCCGCAGCGGGACGGCGCGATGAGGATCAGTTCTGCCCGTTCCAAAGCCCGGAGGGATTGGCCGTCGTCGTGCTCTATCGCGTATTCAACGGCGGCCATCCTTGACTGGTAGCGCACTTGGTCTCCGACGCCGTGCGCTTGGCCGGGCAGACCGCTGGCCGAGGAACCGAGCGCTTGCTCAAGCTGGCCGACGTGGGCGCCGAACAGGTCGAAGAAGTGCCCGGCGCTTTGGGACAGGACAGCACGGACGTCGGGGCTGACGGTCGTTGAAAAAACGAGCGGACGAGGCCCGGACGAAGCGACCCGGTCGATGGTGGCCACGACGTCGCGTGCCTGTTCGACGGTGGTGATGAACGGGATGGTCCGCCGCTCCAACTGTTGGGCGGGGAATTGGGTCAGCAGGGTGTTGCCGAGGGTTTCGGCGGTGATGCCGGTGCTGTCGGAGAGGAAAAACACTGTGGGGGCGGGCGTGCCGCCCGCCCCCACAGCGGGCTGGTTGGCCATTTAGACGGCCGTGCGGCTGCCCGTGCGTGCGAGCCGCAGCCACGTCTCGGTCACGGCGTCAGGGTTCAGCGAGATGGAGCTGATGCCCTGCGCCAGGAGCCATTCGGCGAAGTCCGGGTGGTCGCTGGGGCCCTGGCCGCAGATGCCGACGTACCGGCCCTTGGCCCGGCAGGCAGTGATGGCCAGTTCCAGGAGCTTGGTCACGGCGGGGTTGCGTTCATCGAACCCGTCGGCGACCAGCGCGGAGTCGCGGTCCAGTCCCAGGGTCAGCTGGGTCAGGTCGTTGGAACCGATGGAGAACCCGTCGAAGTATTCCAGGAACTCTTCGGCCAGGAGGGCGTTGGCGGGCAGTTCGCACATCATCACGATCTCCAGCCCGTTCTCGCCGCGGCGCAAGCCGTTCGCGGCGAGCAGGTCGGTGACGCCCTTGGCCTCATCGAGGGTGCGCACGAACGGGACCATGAGCTTGATGTTGGTCAGGCCCATCTCGTTGCGGACGTACTTCAGGGCTTCACATTCCATCTCAAAGGCCTGCCGGAACGACTCGGAGAGGTACCGGGAGGCGCCACGGTACCCGATCATCGGGTTCTCCTCTTCCGGTTCGAAGGCCGGCCCGCCCAGGAGGTTGGCGTACTCGTTGGACTTGAAGTCCGAGAGCCGGATGATCACCGGTTCCGGTGCAAAGGCCGCGGCGATGGTCGAGATGCCCTCGGCCAGGCGCCGGACGTAGTAATCCCGGGGACCGTCGTACGCTGCAATTTTTTCCCGGATCTGCCGCACGGTGTAGTCATCGAGCGCCGCGGGACGCTCAATCTCCCCGGCTACCGCCAGCAGGGCGTTGGGGTGGATGCCGATCTGTCGGTTGATGATGAATTCCAGGCGTGCCAGGCCGACGCCGTGGTGCGGGAGCCGGGCGAAGCTGAACGCCTGTTCCGGGGTGCCGACGTTCATCATGATCTTGACCGGCGCTTCCGGCATCGTCTCCAGGCTGGTTTCCTGCAGCGTGTACTCCAACAGCCCCTCGTACACGAGCCCGGCCTCACCTTCGGCGCAGGACACGGTGACCGGGGTGCCGTCCTTGAGGATCTGGCTGGCGTAGCCGGTGCCGACGACGGCGGGGATGCCGAGTTCCCGGGCGATGATGGCCGCGTGGCAGGTACGTCCGCCACGGTCAGTGACGATCGCGGCGGCCTTCTTCATGATCGGTTCCCAGTCGGGGTCCGTCATGTTTGCCACCAGGACGTCGCCTTCCTGGAAGGAGGCCATCTGGTCAATCGAGGACAGCACCCGCACCTGCCCGGCGCCGATGCGCTGGCCAATGGCCCGGCCCTCCACCAGAACAGTGGAACGCTCGGTGAGGGTGTAACGGGAAACGCTGCCGGCGGCCTTGCGGGACTCGACCGTTTCGGGGCGGGCCTGCAGGATGTACAGTTCCCCGTCCACGCCGTCCTTGCCCCACTCAATATCCATGGGACGGCCGTAGTGTGCTTCGATGGCCAGGGCGTGCCGGGCGAGCTGCTCAACCTCGGCATCGGCCAGGCTGAAACGGCTCCTGAGGTCCTGCGGGACAGGGACGAAGTCCACGGTCCTGCCAACCTCACGGGAGTCGGTGTAAACCATTTGCACGGCCTTCTCCCCCAGCCCCCGTTTCAGGATTGCAGGCCGGCCGGCGGCCAGGGCGGGTTTGTGGACGTAGAACTCGTCCGGATTCACAGCACCCTGCACCACTGCTTCGCCGAGCCCGTAGGAGGAGGTGATGAAGACGGCGTCGTTGAATCCGGTTTCGGTATCCATGGTGAACATGACACCGGACGCGCCTACGTCAGAGCGGACCATGCGCTGAACACCAGCCGAAAGCGCAACCTCGGAATGCGTAAACCCATGGTGGACCCGATAGGCGATGGCCCGGTCGTTGTAGAGCGAGGCAAAGACGTCCTTGATCGCGAGGAGGATGTTATCGATGCCCCGGATGTTCAGGAACGTCTCCTGCTGGCCCGCGAAAGACGCGTCCGGCAAGTCCTCTGCCGTGGCGCTCGAACGCACGGCCCACGACACATCGCCGCCGTGTTCCTCCGTCAGACGGGAGTACGCGGCACGAATTTCCTTCTCGAAGCCGGTCGGGAAGGCAGTGTCACGGATTAGCGTCCGAATTTCCTGGCCAACCCTGGCCAAAGCGGCCACATCGCCGCTCTCCAGGCCATCCAGAATATTTTCGATCCGGGCATCCAGCCCCGACTCATTCAAGAAACGCCGATAGGCATCGGCCGTGGTCGCGAAACCGCCCGGAACCTTCACCCCCGCAGAGGCGAGGCTACGAACCATCTCCCCAAGAGAAGCATTTTTACCGCCAACCTGGTCAAGGTCCGACAGGCCAAGATCAGAAAACCAGAGAACGTCAGTCATAAAAGGTGTCCTTCGTTGGGCACGCTTTGACAAGCGCTGAAAAATAGAGTGATGCAAGACTGCGTGGCACCACTCCCCGGAAGCAAACGGATGTGATCCTTGCAACATGTCGGCCCGTAATGAAAAGACGCAACGGCCGGTTTAAGGATCGTGCTGCCGTCGTCATTGGTGCGAATATCAGAGTGCTGGTTGCTGCCGCGGACGTGCGCAATGACAGCCCAGGAAGCGGTCAAGATCTGCGCTCTGGTGGATGGTGCCATCGGACGAGTGTTCCCGCCCATCCTGCTGGCTAGGGGGTAAGCGGAGGGAGCAGTGGGGATGGCCGGATCGACACGATGCTGGTCAAGTGCGTCCGCGGCGCCAAGCGGGTTCGCGATGGCGGCTACCACTGACTAGCAGGTTATTGGAATCGCCAATTATCGGCGTTTAAAGCACCGGGTAGAAGTAGCTGCTAAAACCCACCGTTTAGGCGTGCTGGTCATTTGCCATGGCGAGCTTTGGGTCCACCTTGCCCCACCTGAAGAGTTGTCCTAAATTCTGGCGTTTGGTCCCTGTGCCCACTCGTCGGGCATCCCCTCAGTGCGGACATACATCTGCGTTAGGAGTGTCCTGAGGGCAGCGCCGAATAGGGCGCCATTTGCCATGAATTCGAGATGTGTTCCCGGGAACTCGGCCCAAGAGGCTCCGATGCGTTTGGCAATTTCAACTGACGGCCGTGCATAGTACAACCCACGGTCAGCGGACCCCGCTCCCAAAACGATCGGGAACTGGGCGCCCGCCAGTGCCCTTACATCTGGGACGAAGTCACCCCATGTACCCCACTCCCAGCGAAACATGAAGTCCCAGTTTCCGCCAAGGCGCTGGTAAAGCTCTGGGTCCCCTGGCATCATGCCGCCCCCCTTGACCGTTGCGGCAAACTCACGGGCGGCATACCCAAGGCCATACTCCCGGAACTGGGCAGCGATGTGATCGAAGAAGTGGTGCCAAGGGTCCTCCTTAGGGAGGACACGGACGGCTGGTGGTTCGTGTGCAACCAGGCCCCTGACCACGTCGGGGTGGCGAGCTGCTAGATCCATCCCGACGATGGCGCCGCCACTGTTTCCGAAAA
The DNA here is from genome assembly GCF_042790555.1 of Arthrobacter sp. NPDC056727. Classification (NCBI taxonomy): domain Bacteria; kingdom Bacillati; phylum Actinomycetota; class Actinomycetes; order Micrococcales; family Micrococcaceae; genus Arthrobacter; species Arthrobacter sp. NPDC056727. The sequence continues at coordinate 84,748 of NZ_JBHTZA010000021.1, forward strand.
CTAAAGCCTTGTCCCCCGCCAAGCCACGAATCAGCGCGGCAGCGTCGTTAGACTGGTCGCTCATTTTCATAGGCCTCGCCACTCGACCACTGCTGCGCGAATTCCCCCGGCGGTCGTAGGTGATGACAGTAAACGCGTCGGACAAGGCTGCTGCCAAGGCAGAGAAATGGCCCGCATCCCCGCCGGCTCCGGCGATGAGGAGCACCGCTGGGCCCCGTCCACGTACTTCGTAGTAGAGGCTCGCACCCTCGACATCAAACATTCCGTTGAGCACTGCTGCTGACTCCTTGGTCTCACTTTGACACCAAGAGCGCGACGCCCCTCGCGAGCCGCAGATAGCCTGGCCGACGAATCACTGGTGGAACCAACGTTGTTGATTCATCAACTAATGTAGGCAAAGGTGCTTGACTGGTCAAGCACTTTCGGAAGGGCTGATCTTGCTCTTTAACGACCGAGGTGGAAGGGCCTCCAGTCGGCGGCGAAAGCGCTTCCCGCGCCCGAGACTCTCAGCACCTTGCTGCATGAAGCGTTTGGCCGGGGCCGTTCTTGGGCGAAGGGGCAGCTTGTTTCGGCGACCCTAGCTTGTGACGGGGAATGGCCGCAGGCGGGCTTTACGCCGGCGAGGTTGCGTTGAGGCCGGACAGTCCGCTTGAAACGGCAGCTGTTGTTCGCTCCGCATCCCCCGTCGCGAGCAGGTCAAGCATGGCCCCGCGAATAATTGCCGTAACGGCCGTGCGTTGGATCTCCGCTTCGGGTGTTGGGCGACTTTCGGGGGGCTGGGCTGCGGTGAAAAGATCAAGCCACCTCCGTGTTGATGCTGCGGCAAAGTCATTCCACGGTCCCTGCGGCTGAGTTGTTGACTTTGTGAACGCTTCGATCCAAAGGCGCAGCAGCGCACGATGTTCCGGGGCGGACAAATACTTCCAGAGAGCGTGCGCCGTTGTGCTCAATGAGGCCCCCGACGCCTGGATCTCGTCAAGGGCGCGCTCCTCATCTGCTCGCGCACGTTCAAGCACTGCCCTAACAAGGCCATCTTTGCTCGTGAATAAGAAAAGAAGAACGCGGGGGCTTGATCCTATGCGCTCAGCGAGGGGGCGAAGCGAAAGATCTGACAAACCGCGAGTCAGGACTTCTTGATAGGCCGCCTCGAGCAGTTCGCGTCGGCGTGGGGAGCCCTGGTTGGCATCATCCATTCCGTAAGAATACCAAAACTACTGATACAGTCGTTTCACTGACACGGTCGTTTCAGTGAAGGTGAGGTGGTGCAATGCATTCAAGGACATGGAATAGCTTGGGCAAAGGCGCGATTCCTGCTGGTGTTACTGCAGAGTCCGGGAGAGATGAGTCGGAAAGTGTCCCGCGCGAAGCGCCCTGTCCGTCCACGTCCGCCGGGGTCCAGGCGGCACTTGTGAGCGCGGCATTCGCGGTGCTTCTCGGCGGCACCAGCGCCCTGACGCCGCTGCTTCCGCGACTCAGCGAACGGCTCAGCATGGACCCGCTCTTCGTCTCAATGCTGTTCGTCGGGTACATCATCCCCTTGGCGACCTTGCTTCTGCTGCTCTCTCGGGTGCAGGTAGCCCGATGGGCACCCTTGATGTTGGTGTCGAGCATGGGAATCACGGCCATCGCCGACGTTCTCATCGCTATGGTCAGCCCTTCCGGACTGATGCTTGGTCGCTTCCTCTATGGCATTGCGGGAGGCGCCGCTACGGGGTCTGCCTCCATGCTCGTGGTCGCCGCGATAGGGTCCCGTGGCCGTGCGGTAACCGCCACGGGAAGCATTATTGGTGCCTTTGTGGGAGTGGTGTCGGCTCAACTTCTGTCCGCATTTGCACCTTGGCCGCCGATAGAACTTACCTTCTTGGGGCATGCAGCCATAAGCCTGCTGGCCGGCGCCGGCTTGCTGGTCATTTTGGGCCTGAGGCGGGCGGCAAATCGGGGCGCCTTGGCAGGGGGGCCGGCCCGGTCCAAGATTAGAAGCGCAGATACCCAGTACAACTTGGCAGCACTTGCCAGCGGTTCGATCGCTTGGATCGCACTCAGCGGGGCGTATGCGTATTTCCCTTCGGCTTTTGGTGACCTGGGCATGGACGTGTCCAAAGACTTTGGGGTTGCCCTGATGCTAGTTGCCAGCGTCACGGCCCAGTTTTTGGAACCGGCGCTGCAGCGAATTGCCCCCTGGGTGTCCGGCACAGCCCTAGTGCCTTCGGGAATAGCTTTGCTCCTGGCGGGAGGCATCACGCGAAGTGAAGTGGCTGCGATAAGCGGAATTATCCTTACTGGCTTCGGCGTTGGAATTGCTTATCGTCTGGGGCTGGTCGCTTTCACACAAGGTGCGGCCAAAGGGCGGCAGGGTGCTTTTGTTTCCTTCTATACAGGCGTGTCTTATGTCGTGTCGGCCGGGCTGCTCTTTGTCGGGGGACTCGTCGGCAGGCTGCTTTCGCTGGTACCTGCCACCGCCCTTTTCTATGGGGTGGTCGCCGTTGCCGCCCTTTGCTGCTATTTCGTGGCGCCTCGCATTCGTGATACGCAGGACGATGCCGAGCCGTTGGTCGAGGCGTGATGCACGCGAAGACCTTCAAGGCAGCCTTCGCCCTTCCGGACGCAGTCGTCCCAGAAGTGCGGCTGGAACTGTTCGAGAACTGCAACCACGAGGCTGGCGCATAGTGGGCAGAAAGTGCAGCAGCCACCACGGCTGGCTTGTCTGCGCTGACCGCCGTCCGCGTTGAGCGTCCTCTCCTCACGGTGATATATGGCATCGGCAGGACGGGAATCGGGTACATCCGGAGTACCGTTCGCGGCGGCCGAAACCTTCGATTCATGGGACGCCGCCGCACATGCCCAATTGGTCAGCACACCTATCTTGGTGTCTGTCGGTGAACCGAGTGCTTCGCCGCCGGGGCTGCCTCCGAAACAGAGACTGGGTAAGGACCCATCATGATGCCTCTGTCGCCTCGTTCATTTGGACTTGGACCCTGAAGCGGCTCGAGGGACAAAGGCCGTTTCCCAGGAACGTCCCGCTGCCCACCGGTAGCAAAGCCGCCCGTTTCAAGCCGGGCATATTCACTGGCATCCGCCGTCCGACAAGGGGTGGCCGCCCCCTTGCCGCCCAGTCGACCAAAAGGTTGCCAGGCCGAGAGCTCCTTGGGTTAGAGCAGTGCTCCACCGGACGCATCGATCCACTGGCCTGTAATCCAGCGTGAATCATCAGAAGCGAGGAAGGCAGCGATGTCCGCGATGTCTGCCGGCATGCCGACGCGGTTTAGGGGGGAGAGAGCTGCAATGGCGGTTCCGACATCCCTGTTGCCTCGGAGCCAGGACTCGTTCATATCCGTATCAATTACACCGGGAGCGACGGCATTGGCGGTAATCCTGCGCGGCCCGAGTTCCTTGGCGAGGGTCGATGTGAAGACGTCGATGGATGCCTTTGCCATGGCATAGACGATGAGCTCAGGGCTGGCGGCGCCGTGTGTTAGGCCGGATGAAAGGTTGATAATGCGGCCGCCATCGCGCAGCCGTGGCAGGGCACGCTGGGTGATGAAGAAGGGGGCCTTGGCATCGATGGCGAAGACTTCATCGAACTCGTCGGGGGTGACCTGTCCGATCGTGTGGCGTGCTCCCGAGATGCCAGCGTTGTTCACGAGAATGTCGAGTGTGTCCGACTGCTGGTCGAAGCCGGACCAGAGCATCTCGGCGTCCTCTGGTGTGCCCAGTTGTGACTGGACGATGAAACCAGCTCCGCCGGCTGCTTCGATAGCAGCGATGGTGTCTTTCGCTGCTGCTCCTTCGTTGCTGCCGTAATGCACACCAACGCGGGCGCCTTCACGCGCCAGCCGCTCGGAAATGGCGCGCCCGATGCCGCGGCTGCCGCCCGTGACTAGTGCAGTTTTTCCTGTCAGTGAGCCCATGGCCAGGCACTCCTTTTGATAGTTGTTGCGGGAAATTCATTCTTAAAACTGAAGGGGCATTCAGCCATGGCGAACTCGTACAACCAGCTTGCCGGTGGCTGCGTTCGCTTCCATGTCCGCGTGGGCTTGGCGTACCTGCTCCAGGCCGTCGTAGACGTGGTGGATAGGGAAATGCAAGCGGCCGGCGGCTACATCGTCCAGGATGGCCTGAAGCGTCGCTTGGGGCAGATCGGATGCATTTCCGCCGTAGGCAGTGAGCCGCACACCCCGGGGCAGGTAGGCAATCGGGTAGAAGTCCTTGACGGTCCACTCATTGGAGACCATGCCAATAAAGCAAACTGTGCCGTGAACACGAACCGCGCGGAGCGTGTCCGGCAAAGTCGGAGTTCCTACAATTTCGAGAGCGGCGTCAACGCCTTGAGGGAATATGTCTCGTACGGTGCGGGCAATGTTGCCGGTATCGAGCAGCGGGTATGCAACGCCGTGCCGGCTGAGCTCGTCCAGGCGGTCAGGGCGGCGGGTGGTGGCCAGGACTGTGGCCCCAGCCCTTTGGGCCAGCGCAGCGGCAGCCAGGCCTACCGAAGAAGTGCCGCCCCGGATGAGCAGAGTCTGGCCGGGCTGGAGATCCAGACCGGTGGTCAAAGAACCGTATGCAGTTTGGGTCATTTCGGGGATTGCCCCGATGATCTCCCACGGAAGGTCGGTCGTTATGGGAATGACCTGCGTCATAGGGACCGAGGTGTATTCGGCATAACCTCCGTTGTAGGCGCGCCCCATGCCCCCCATAAGGGCAACGACTTTCTGCCCCGGCATCAGACGGCTGCCGGCCGGAGCGGCGTCAACAATCCCTGCGCATTCGATGCCCGGAACCCGAGGGAAGGTAACTCCTTCCGCGAGGCCAAGGCGCAGGTGCAGTTCCGAACGATTGATTCCGAATGCTTCAATCCGGATGCGTACCCATCCCTCACGTTCAGCGGGAAAGGGAAGATCCTGGACAGCCAGTTTCTCCACGGGTCCAGGCTCGGACAGGACAACGGCACGATGTGTCCGCCTGGTATCGTTCGCGCCGGAGCTGCGCCCGAGTGATGCTTGAAAGTTCGGTTGTTCAGAAGCCATATGGCCCGAACCTGGCGATAGCGAGGAACAGCGCCAATCCTGCAAGAACGACATTGGCCCCGATGTTCCGGTACTCCCCGCGCCGTGCGTGAACGATTGCGGCGCCGATCATCAGGAGTGCGAGCCCGGCAGCGGCAGCGGGGACGAGAATCGTTGCGATTCCCGCGAGAGCCGGAACGATCAATCCCAGCGCGCCCACGACCTCAAGAAGACCCACGACCTTGACGGCACCTGGAGAAAAGTCTTCCACCCAGGGTTGGCCGCTGCTGGCGAGTTTTTCTTTGGGCTGGGCAATCTTCATGGAGCCTGCAGCAAAGAATGCTAGGGCCAGAAGCCCGGCAATGATCCAAAGGGTGATAGTCACGTCAATCTCAGCTTTCAGTTTGGGTGGGTAAGTCAATGGCTATCGGGAAACCATATACTTGCTACGTCAAGCAAATATATACTGCTTGACGTGTCAAGTAAAGTGGGGAGCATGACGAAGGGCAATCAGGTGGCTATAACTCCTCTCAACGCAAGGGAGGAAGCCTTCTTTCGGGCGTTTGCGCGCGCGGCAATTACGGTGCCACGCGCTTTTGACGCAGACCTGCTGCATGAGCAGGGCCTATCCCTGAGCGAATACTTCACCATGATGTTCTTGTCGGAAGCCCCCGATCGGTGCCTCCGTATGAACGCCCTCGCCACTGCTGGTGCGCTGTCTCTCAGTGGTACGACGCGCATCGTCCACCGGCTGGAGGCAGAGGGCTTGGTTCGACGGGAGAAGTCAGGCGGCGACGGCAGAGGCTGGAACGCAGTGCTTACGGACGCAGGTCTCGAACGGCTTCGAGCCGCGTGGCCGACGCATCTTGCCAGTGCACGTCGCCATGTGATGGACCATCTCGACCCGGGCGATCTTGACTCTTTCACTGCTGCGCTGGAAAAGTTCGCCGCCGAAGGTAACGGTTCAGTCGGGCGTTGACCTGACTTGGTTGCTGAAAGGCATCGTGGTGCTACTGGGCCTGTGGCCGGGGGGAGGTTCAAGAAAGGAGGCAGGACATTTACGATGTCCTGCCTCCTCACACTTGACCCGCTACTGCGTTTTCAGGGGGTGCTGGTCTCCTGTTCCTTCTGCCAATGCTCAGGGACCTCGCCGACCTGCGTTTGGATGAGGGTCGCAACGGCTTTAAGGGCGGCTCCAAATGCGTCAGGGTTGCGCAGGAACTCCAGGTGGATGCCCGGGAATTCCACCCAGGGCGCATTGATACGACGAGCAATTTCGACTGAGGGTCTGGCGTAGTAGGCGCCCCTGTCCGCGGACCCGGCCCCCAGGACGAGGGGGAACGATACCTTCGCCAAGGCGTCGAGGTTCGGCTGATAGGAGCCCCAAGCTTTCCATTCCCAGCCAAACAGATAGTCGACGTTTCCGCCGAAACGGGCCGTGAGGTCTTCAGGCCAAGGATAGTCGCCTTCACCGCGAACGGTCGCAATAAACTCCGCCCCCGCAACAGCAGGACCGGACTCTCTGTACACGGCTCCGATTCGCTCAAAGAAGCCGTACCAAGGGTCATCTGTTGGCAGTACCCCCACGAGCGGTGGCTCATGAGCGATCATTCCGAGCACCACTGACGGATGACGGGCTGCGAGGTCCAGAGCCACGATAGCGCCGCCGCTGTTCCCGAAAACCAGCGCGGGCCCGACAGCCAGCACGGATATCAGGGCAGCCACATCATCCGACTGATCGGAAACACTCATTGGTGCGGCAACGCGCCCGGTGCTTCGAGAGTTTCCGCGCCGGTCGTAGGTGATCACTGTAAATGCGTCTGCCAGATAATCTGCTACGCCGGAAAAATAGCCTGCGTCACCGCCCGCGCCTGGAATCAGGACCATGGCGGGGCCGCTGCCGCGAATCTCGTAGTAGAGCTTGGCGCTTCCAGTGTTCAGCATTCCGCTTTTCATTTTTCTCCGCTCTGTTGGCACCAGTGTCTACAGCCGACCGATGCTTGGAAGGACCTGCCCAACCAGCCTCGGATTGGGTGGGGTGGGCCGGGTGGGGTGGTTTAGGTGGCTCCGGGTGCTGCTGTGAGGGTGATGTTGGATCGTGAGTCGGCGAGTTATTGTTCGAACTGCTCGATCAGGGCCAGCAGCCCGGTTTCGTCGGTTGCTGTGCCGTAGACGTAGAAGTCCGGGCGGACGATCACGAATTGTGCGT